>NZ_JBRILQ010000032.1:0-57713 GCF_052977045.1 Shewanella sp. 125m-7 | reverse complement strand
TCTGGAACACTTATGTCAGATTGCCAGGGATGGCAAGAATCTGACCTTGTGTCTGGAACACTTATGTCAGATTGCCAGGGATGGCAAGAATCTGACCTTGTGTCTGGAACACTTATGTCAGATTGCCATGGATGGCACAAATCTGACCTTGTGTCTGGAACACTTATGTCAGATTGCCGGGGATGGCAAGAATCTGACCTTGTGTCTGGGACACTTATGTCTGATTGCCATGGATGGCACGAATCTGACCTTGTGTCTGGAACACTTATGTCAGATTGCCATGGATGGCAAGAATCTGACCTTGTGTCTGGAACACTTATGTCAGATTGCCAGGGATGGCAAGAATCTGACCTTGTGCAAGCTTGTCCTGTTAGTGGCCCTTAGACTCCCAAGGTGTAATTCCGGTCATATCATCGAGATTATATGGCGTTAGCTGATAGACATAATAGTTAAGCCAATTACTTACCAGTAAACTACCGTGACTATGCCAACGCGCGATAGGTTCTTGCTGTGGATCATCATTTTTAAAGTAGTTTTGCGGTAAGTCAGGTGTTAAACCCTGAGCGAGATCGCGCAGGTATTCATCTTTCAAGGTCGACTTTTGATATTCGGGATGACCCATTACAAACAGGTTTCGATTATTTTTACTGAGCACCATATACGCGCCAGCCTCATCAGATTCGGTCAAGATCTCAAGCTCTGGATGCGCGCGGAGTTTGTCGATATCCATCTCAGCAAAACGTGAATGTGGTGCAAAAAACTCATCATCAAAGCCACGTAGCAAGGGATAGTGTTCAGTGGTGCGACGGTGAGTAAAGACCCCAGAGCGCTTTGTTGTAAGCAATGAACGGTTTAAATCAAACAGATGATAAAGCGCAGCATGCGCAGCCCAACATAGGAAAAGGACTGAGGTAACATGCTGTTGTGACCAATCGATAATCTCACGAATATGATCCCAGTAAGATACGTCTTCAAACTCGATTTGCCCCAGCGGCGCACCTGTGATGATTAGACCATCGTAGTTTTTCTGACGTACTTGCTCGAAATCTCGATAGAAATTATTCATGTGATCAATCGAGGTATGCCTAGACGCTTTATCGTGAATTCGTAGCAGATCTACATCGACTTGTAGCGGAGTATTACCTAAAAGGCGTAACAGCTGGGTCTCGGTCTCAATTTTATTGGGCATTAAATTCAGAATTAATACCTTCATTGGACGAATATCTTGATTCGCAGCCCGAGTTTCGCACATGACGAAAATGTTCTCTGACTCCAAGATCTCTGCTGCGGGCAGATCATCGGGAATTTTAACCGGCATAACGCGCCTCTTTCTAATTTGAGTGACTATCAGAAGAGACGCGCTGGTTAAATTAACTCTCAGTCAATTAATTTAACGCGCCACCTTCTGCACTAAAACTGACATTGGCTCACTTGAGTCCAAATCAATTCGGTAAGATTGTGTGTTAATAAACATCAATTTGTCGTCAAGACTAATGCGCGCCCCTATCGTGTAGGTATGGCCGTCTTCAAATTGATCTCTATTAATCAAAAACTGAAAGGGTGTTGGTGTGCTCACGTCATTACGCTCAAATTCTGCAATCACTTCGGCTGGCGCATCCGCTAAAGACACATCCTGAACCTGAATCGTAATCACCGCATCTTCCGGCAGCATCATGCGTTCTTTGTACCAAACCTCACCTTGGATCTCCACCACTGCATTAGATGTTGCACAACCCGTCAACATACTTGCTGCTACCGCTAAAGGTAATAAAGGCTTAAACCACTGTTTCATATTTACGCTCCTAATAATACATTAAGACTTCTAGAAGTCTATATGTCCGTACTTGAATTTTATATCAGTTTATTAAAAAGTCTTACACACACTAACGACCGATCCTTCAATCAACAAAATGTGTTCTCACAATCCTTGTCACAGCAACAGACAATTAATCTTGTTCTAATACACTTATCTTTCTATGATAAGTTACCTATTCGAAGTCGAATACCCATATGACACAAGCAACTGCAATAATTGTGGGCGCTAGCTCATTACTCAGCCGTGAAATTGCAAAACAACTTGCAGATGAAGGCGTTGAACTGGCCCTATTAGCACAAGATCCACAATCTCTTATCGAGTTTAGCCAATCCTTGCCCACTAAGGTGCAAGTTTTTCCGCTACAAATTGATGAGCCTGACGCCATCATCAGTAGCTTGAATGCGGTTTGGCACTCGCTAGGTGGCGCTCATCTTATATTGGTCAATACTGGTTTAACTCATTATGATCCTGAGCTGCCTTGGCAGCCAGAGCAAGATATCATCACAGTTAATGTGCAAGGCTTTTCAGCCATTTGCAATACGGCCTTTAGGTTATTTCGCGATCAAGGCTATGGTCAGCTTGCAGCCATTAACTCAATTGCTGGTCTGCGCGGTGGCCCGAGTGTGGCTTATCATGCCTCTAAAGCTTATGCACAAAACTACTTTGAAGGCCTAAGTATGCATGCCCAGCGTTTAAAGCTGCCTATCACTATTACCGATATCCAGTTGGGCATGTTAGATAAAGCGGCCATGCAGAAAAATCGCCTCTGGTTATCGCCGCTGCCAGTTGTGGCAAGTCAAGTGATTAAGGCGATGAAAGCGGGTAAGCGTAAAGCCTACGTCACTAAACGCTGGCGCTTAGTGGCATGGTTAACCAAAGGCTTACCGGAGTTTGTTTACAATACTCGCCATTGGAAGACCAAAGAACAGAAGAAAGCTGAGCGCGCCGCTAACAAAGAATCTAAGTAATACTAGACTATCCCGCCCATTAAAAAGGAGCCAAATGGCTCCTTTTTAATGGGCGGGATAGTCCAACTTAGCTAATCTTAGAAAGTGTAACCTACGCTCACCATATAAACCCAAGGGTCGATATCTGTATCAACCTTTTGCGCTGCGTCGCCTAAGTTAAACTTCACATCAGTGCTGATCTGTGCGTACCAAACTGAAGCATTAATTAGCCAGCTATCATTGATTTGATAATCTAGGCCCACTTGGGCTGCCGCTCCCCAAGAGTTTGACAAGCTCAATTCTGACAAACCTAAATCTTTAGCTTCTTGAGTGAACTCATTGTCATAGAAATTAGTGAAGTTAACACCAGCACCGATATAGGGACGTAGTTTAGATTGTGCATCCCCGAAGTAATATTGAACAACTAAGGTTGGTGGTAGCTGCTTAGTCTCGGCGATCTTACCTAACGAACCTAATGAAATATCATGACTAAATGGTGTTGCAGCAAGTAGCTCAATGCCTATGTTATCAGTGATCATATAACCAAAGTTCAAACCAAGCTGGGTATTATCGCTCACACTAAATTCTGCGATATCGGCAACGACTGGGCTAGATTCATTTGGGGCAACTACGGCAACACCGGCACGAACGATAATATCGCCAGCTTGGTGAGCAAGTGCTGAAGAGGTAAAACCAGTAGTGAGCAGGGCCGTCGCAATCAAACCAGAAACGATACTTTTGTTCATTATATTACTCCATCAATACAACATGATATGCTGCTTTTATTATCAATATCCTTACAATTGCGTTCATCCTGCCAGAACATCAGCACTCAAAACTTGATCTAAATCAACTCACAACCGAGATACCCACTTAGATATAGATTAAACCGATCTGGATCACACTAATCAAACACATATAGACATTGCACCTTTGATATTTGTGAGAAAAGCACGCTTTGATCACTTTACACTCAGAGGTATACATTGCTTGTGGACACAATTAATTAACGTACTTTTACAGTTCGATTATCACTAAAGATCAAATATGGGTAATAACAATATTGAGGGGGCTTGATAAATAAGTGGACTCGCAACAAGTCGTTGCTATTCAATGCTTACATAAGCAAATATGCAGTTTTAGAAGTGTGTGGATTTTTCAGCTGATTGACTAAATAAAAAACTTAAGGCACAGCCTTAATAATAGCGACCAGAAACAAACTAAACCGAAATAAACCGTGACCCGAGTGACAATGTCAAATGACAATCTCGAGGGATGAGCTATAAAAATCTGGAACCATAAGCGCGCAAATGAAATGACATATCTAGCCAGCGCTACTGTAACGTTTTGAGGCTCGGTATTTGATAAAGCCAATCAATAGAAATATGACCGTTGAAAGCAAAAAGGCCGTTGAGCCAAAAAGATCTTGCTCTACAAGGTTATAAAGCAGGCCTAAAAACATGACAAACGATCCGATAAAGTAATCACTCGATTTAGATAATAAGTTTGTTTTCATTGGTGATTCCTTTCATCAAAACCAGCACACTAACATGTTAGTAAAGATCAAGCCACCGCCCCCATACCATTAGTCAATGCCGCACCACATGTTGACAAAAGTAGCTCACCACGAAGAGAGGCAATAGCTCAAGCCGTTTAAGTGCCTGTTCTTTAGCTTCGTACTCTTCGTGAAAGCGCAGCGCTTCGTGGTGAGATGAGCATTTTGGAAAGAGTTATGCTGGTCCTAAATTCTCTTCCAATAACTCCTTATGGCCGTCAAGATTAATGCCTAGAACAAGGAAAATCGACTTCCTGATAACTCGCTTATGTTGGCGGATTTTAATGACGATACAATCTGGATAAACAACGGGATAAATAGCATCTAGAGGGCGGATTTGTCATTCATCAAAAGCTTGGACGATATCACGAGTGCTCGCGCCTTGAGAGTAGAACCACAGGATTTTTTCATCCATAGAGGTCAATCTAGATTGCTGCTTTTTGACTAATTGGGGTTCAAAACCACCATCACGCTCACGTGGGGTATTAAGCTCGAGCTGACCATCTTCGGTCTAGATCCGTTTGCTCGTTTTACCGTTACGGCTATTAGGTGAGGTTGATGGGGGGCGTTTCTCATAACCAAGATGCTCATCCATCTCAGCATTAAGGGCGGCCTCTACAGTGATTTTTTTGAGCATCTGACTAAATTGATTTAAGTCTTCAGGTGTTTTAATGCTTTTAGCCGCTTATTGAGCAAAAGCCTCAATATCTTTTTTGTTCATGAGTATCTGCCTATCCTTGACTCTTTTTAGACTACAGTTTGATAAGCAGTGACACAAAGTTAGTTACAGTCTCGGCTGTCACTGTTTCTAAGATCTAATAGCACAGGCTATTTCAGCATACCCGTCTCAATTGCGCCATGAAGCTTAGTTTCAAGCACAGACCAAAGCTTTCTACTGCCTTTACCAATTCGACTGTTCACATTCAGCACTTGCTCTTTAGCAATATCATTCTCTTTCCAGCTATGACCATCACCATGAAGATTGTGCAGTAATGGCGGAACTCGGTCGATAGCCTTAGCAAATCTAGCATCCGCCGTATTCCCCGCTTCAAACTCACGCCACAATGCCAAGTATTGCTCAGCCTGCCCTTGAGGCAACAAGCCGAATATACGCGTTACCCCAGCTTCCTCCTTTGCCTTCAATTCAGGAGTTTCACTGGCATAGATAATGGTATCGCCTGCATCAATCTCTCCCACATCGTGGATAAGTAGCATCTTTATAACACGATCAATATCCACGGGCTCGTTAGCATAGTCCTTTAGTATCAATGCAGTAAGACATACATGCCAAGAATGCTCTGCAGAGTTTTCATAGCGCTGTAAACCTACTGGCCGAGTCTTACGCTGCACATCTTTTAGTTTCTCAAGTTCAATAACAAAATTGAGAATTTGTTCAATATCGTTCAAAATCCATCTCCAATATTTTATTAACCTGTCGGGATAATATCTCAGCAAATATCCTAGTTATGCGAAGCTTTTCTTCAGCCAATAACGGCTGTGTCCTTGGGAGTAATTTTCAAGCTCCCCAAAAACTTCATACCCCTGCTTGATATAAAAGTCAGCAGCTTGATAACTAAAACTTGTTAAGTGAGAATGACTCGCTCCATTTTTGCTCGCCTCGGCTTCAATACGAGTTAATAGCTCAATCCCATAGCCTAACCCTCTAAGACTCTTTGCCACCCATAATGAGTCAATCCAAAGCCAGCCGAAGTTGTCAAAATTACCTTGTACGCCGCCTTTTAATTTACCATCTTGGTCATGAAGCAAAAAAGACAGCTCATAGCGTCCGGTATTACCTACAATTGGTTGCGTAAAACGTTCAATTCCATCCCAAATAGTCTGCTGTTCGTTATCAGATAGCTTATCTTTGCGTGTTATTTCCACTTTCAATTCAAATTTCCTTTTGTCTAAATCCCCAAGCAATTAGCTCCCACGCATTACTTTGCGCTATCCCCTGAAAAGATGCTATTCCCCTGAAAAATGCTCTTCCTGCAACGACTAAATCATGATTATAAAGAGATAGCTATCGCTTAATAAGCAAATTCACTGAGTCAATCGTACTTAAATCATAGCTATAATGTTGCTGGTCTTATTAATTAATCCTATGTTTAGTTGAGTCACTATATTTATTGTTAATAAAAACACTTTACTACTGGAGATTAGGATATGAACAAATGGGTAATAGGCATAGTCACCGTTGCCGTACTAGCCTTTGGGAGCGTGATTGGTTTTAATCTTTTTGTTAATAAGAAAATAGCGACCACTCTCGCCAATCTCCCTGAACCAATCTATCCCGTTACCATAGAGAAATTAACCCCTAATACTTGGGATCAAAACATTAAAGCTATTGGTTATATTGAGCCTAACCAAGGGGTCGATATTTCTAATGAAGTGGCGGGTTTGGTCACTGCTATTAATTTTGAAAATGGCGATAACGCCAAAGCCAATACCACCTTGGTCAGTATCAATTCATCAGTGCAAGCGGCACAGCTAAAGGAGCAACAAGTCCAACTACCCGCAGTGAGAGATGATTACAACAGACAGCTCAGACTCTACCGAGACAAATCTATATCACAGCAAAGTTTGCAGGCTGCTCAAGCGAAATACGAAGCACTGCAAGCCAACATTGAAAGTCTTCAAGCTAATATTGAACTTCGTCAAATCAAAGCGCCATTTAATGGCGTACTTGGGATTAGAAATATCAACCTTGGACAATTCCTTTCAACTGGCACCGATATTGTTCGCCTAGAAGACTTATCGGTAATGCGAGTTCGCTTCAGCGTCCCTCAGTCTCAACTAGGTAAACTGAGTGTTGGTCAAGCGATTACATTAACCGTAGACCCCTACCCTGAACGCATATACTCAGGAAAAATTAACGCGATTGAACCTGTAATCAATTATAAAACGGGCTTAGTGATGATTCAGGCACAGTTGCCCAATGATGATCAAACATTGCGAGGTGGCATGTTCGCCGAAGTCAGTGTTGCCTTAAGTAATCTCGATCAGCAATTTGTTCTGCCGCAGACAGCCATTGTATTTGCTTTATATGGTAACTCTGTATTTGTAATCGATAAGCAAGGTGATGACACCCGAGTTAAACAGGTCACCGTTGAAGTATTACAAAGAAACGGTAACTACGCGTTAGTTAAAGGCGCCTTAAAATTTGATCAAGACGTTGTGACAACCGGTATTCTCAATCTTGGTAATAATACTAAAGTCAGCGTAACACCGAACCCAATTTCGCTTCCAGATAAAATGCCGAAGCTGTAGGAGCGACATATGAATTTCACCGACACTTTTATTCATCGCCCTGTCATGGCGGCTTCACTGAGCATTTTACTCTTTATTCTTGGCCTCAATGCGATAAAAGATCTGCAGGTCAGACAATATCCAGAGATGACCAATACCGTCATTACAGTAACGACGCCATATCCTGGCGCCGATGCCGAATTAATTGAGGGCTTTATCACTCAACCCTTAGAGCAGGCCCTATCTCAAGTAGACAATCTTGATTTTATGACCTCATCAAGCCAACTTGGCACCTCGACTATTATCCTAAATATGGTGCTCAACACCAACCCTGAAGAGGCGCTGGCAAATGTATTATCACAAATCAACTCGGTAACGAACCAATTGCCGAAAGAGGCCTATAATCCTTCGGTCACCTCATCGACAGGGGCGACTACCTCCATCATGTATATCTCTTTTTTCAGTAAAGAACTCGACTCCAGTCAAATCGTCGATTACCTTGAAAGAGTTGTAAACCCTCAGCTATCAACCGTTAACGGTGTCTCCAACATTCAAATGATGGGCGGTACCCCCTTCGCACTCCGAATATGGCCGAACCCAATAAAACTGGGGCAATATAACCTTACCACAGCCGATTTAATCAGTGTTTTACAACAAAATAACTACCAATCAGCAGTCGGTCAGTTTAATAGTAGTTTCACCATTTTAAATGGCACAATTGATAGTCAAGTCGACACCGTTGACGGGCTAAAAAAATTAGTCATTAAAAGTGATAGTGGCCAAATTGTACAGCTACAAGATGTGGCTGATATCAGCCTTGGAAAAAGCAGTGACAGCACTCGTGCGCTCGCTAACGGTCGAGAAGCCGTGATTATTGGTATTAATGCCACTCCGACAGCGAATCCACTTGATGTTGCCGCAGGAATACGTACGCAGTTTACTTTGATTGAAAAAAACCTCCCGACTACCATTCAATCGACGCTAATCTATGACTCTACGCTAGCCATTACAGACTCGATTAATGAAGTGGTAAAAACCATCGCAGAAGCCGCTGCTATTGTCATTGTGGTCATCCTACTTTTTCTTGGTTCCTTCCGTGCGGTTATCATTCCGATTATCACTATCCCACTGTCTTTAATTGGCGTGATGGCTGTAATGCAAGTATTTGGTTTTTCTATTAACCTCATGACATTACTCGCCATGGTATTAGCGATAGGTCTGGTGGTTGATGATGCTATTGTGGTGGTGGAAAATGTAGATAGGCATATCAAAATGGGGGCAAAACCTTTAGAAGCAGCGTTGGTTGCGACGCGAGAAATCGCTGTGCCCGTTATATCCATGACCATCACATTAGCAGCCGTTTATGCGCCGATTGCATTAATGGGCGGCGTTACAGGTTCGCTATTTAAAGAATTCGCCCTCACGCTAGCAGGTTCTGTGGTGATTTCAGGCTTTGTCGCACTGACTCTTTCGCCCATGATGTGCTCAAAGATGCTCAAACCACACTCTCAACCGAGCAAGTTTGAAGAGACTGTTGAACGAGTGCTCGGTGGCTTAACCGCACGCTATCACAAAACGTTGCTTGCGGTACTTGATCATAGGCGTGCAATGGCATTTTTTGCACTCATCGTGCTCGTATCCCTGCCCATCATATTTAGTTTCATTCCTTCTCAACTGGCACCGGATGAAGATCAAGGGGTTGTGGTAGTGATAGGTTCAACACCATCAACATCGAATAATGACTATATCCAAGCCAATATGGAGCTCATTAACCAGATTATCTCCAAGCAGCCACAAGTAGAGGCATCATTAGCATTAGTTGGAGTTCCTACAACGAGTCAAGGGCTAGCTATCGCTCCACTTGTACCTTGGAGTGATAGAGCGCTAAGCCAAAAGCAGATCTCAGCAAACGTTAATAAACAAGCCAAAAAAATCCCAGGGATTACCGCCACCGCTTACCAAATGCCTTCACTTCCAGGGGCGTCTGGCGGCTTACCTATTCAGTTTGTTATCACTAGCCCTGCAAGCTTTGAAACTCTCTATAGCATTGGTAATAAATTATTGGAAAAAGCAAAGAAGAGTCCACTGCTTGTTTATACCGATTTGAACCTAAAATATGATTCAGGCTTGGTACAACTAAAAATTGACCGTGAGGCTGCAGGAGCTTACGGGGTTACCATGCAGGAAATAGGCTCGACACTCGGTACAATGATGGGTGGCGGCTACATTAACAGGGTTAATATTGATGGTCGCTCTTACGAGGTTATTCCCCAAGTGGATCGCGTCTATAGGGCCAACCCTAAGTTAATTGACCAGTTTTATGTCACCGCGCAAAATGGCACAGCTATCCCCTTATCTAGCTTAGTCAGCTATAGCGTCAATGGTAATGCTAAGTCCTTACCCCATTTCAATCAAATGAACTCCATATCGATTGAAGCTGTGCCGGCTCCTAATGTCGCAATGGGTGATGCGATTGCTTATTTCGACCAATTGGCAAAAACAGATTTACCTCCGGGCTATACATACACCTTTATGGGGGAAGCACGCCAATTCGTCGAAGAAGGTAGCTCTTTGTATGTTACTTTCGCCCTCGCTCTTGCCATCATCTTTTTGGTTTTAGCCAGTCAATTTGAAAGTGTACGCGACCCATTAGTCATTATGTTCACCGTGCCTCTCGCAATTAGCGGCGCGTTAATCGCCCTAGGGTGGACACATGTATCAGGTGAAACATCACTTAATATATACTCACAAGTGGGGTTAATTACACTGGTTGGACTGATAACCAAGCACGGCATTTTAATGTGTGAAGTCGCCAAAGAGGAGCAAATACTTAAAGGCGCTTCAAAACATGATGCCATCATTGAAGCTGCCACAGTGAGACTTCGCCCGATTCTTATGACTACGTCTGCCATGATTGCAGGGTTAATTCCATTATTGTTTGCCAGCGGAGCGGGCGCTGCTTCGCGCTACAATATCGGTTTAGTGATCGTTGCAGGACTTGCGGTAGGAACACTGTTCACGTTGTTTGTTCTGCCCGTGATGTACACCTATATCGCGAGTAATCACAAGTTTCATGAAGGGCTTGATGAGCAGCAAAGCAATATAAGCGATGACGCTCAGCTAACACCGCACTAATTCCAAATTAATGCCAAATTAATGCCCCCCCTTTTACCATTGTGAGTAACGATAGCAATGGTAAAGGGCTTGGCGGCATACTAAAAATACCCTCCCCAAAAAAAATATAAAACACAAAAGGCCAATACAAAAACCAATACAAAGACTTAAATACAAAGGCTTAAATAACAAGACTTAAATAGCAAAACCCTAGCCAGATTTTAAACCGAAATTTGAGCATCAACACTCAAATAGCACGACAACTTGATGAGTCACTCCGTGAGTAAAAACTCATTCAAAGGCAAGCAAATTTGCTACAGGCTAAGCTAAAAATGAGGGTGTTAACAGCTTGCTCAATGCCCATACATTTTATCAAAGTTGGGAATTTTCTTTTCCCATATTGGCACCTCTTCTCCAATGATGGCTTTAAGCGTGTTAATAAATAATTTAGTTTTGATGGGAGCGTCTCGATGCGGATACACCGCATAAAACGTACCTAGATCGTTTAAATGTAGCTCAGTCATTATTGGAACAAGCTTCCCCTCGAGAATTTCGTTCTCAATCATCTGCGCTGTAACCACAGCCAGCATATTGCCCGCGACAGCCGTTTTGGTGATCATTTCAACATCATTAACTTTATAAACCACATTCAATTGCAGCTGTTTTGTTTCCTTGCTGGCATCAAGATAAGAGAACTTATCAATAAGCAACCCAGGAGCGGCGTAAACCGCAGCGGGTAAAGCCTCTAGTTGTTCAAGCGTCTTTATTTCACCGTGTTTTTTGATGAACTCTGGAGCGGCCACAATCAATAGCCGGTTTCGCGCAATCTTTCTAGTAATCAGGTTTGAGTCTTTTGGTTTGCCAATACGAAAGCCAATATCAAACCCCTCACCAACCATATCGATGAGCCTATCTTCTAAACGCAGTTCAATATCAACATCGGGATATTGTTGCTGAAAAACCAACACTGCTTGCTGTACATGTTGACGACCAAACAAGGTCGAGCTGGTGATCCGCAGTACGCCTTTGGGTTCAGAATGATAATACTGTGCCAATCGATGGGAGTCATTTAACAAAGTACGCAATGATTTTGCTTGGTTCACCATTTCATGACCCACTGCGGTTAAAGAGAGTGAGCGTGTGGTGCGATTTAGCAAATGCACCCCTAGTTCATGCTCAAGTCGGCTGATCTGTTTAGAGATAACAGATCTATCAACATTTCTTTGTTCGGCCACCTTACTAAATGAGCCCAGTTCAGCGACTTCAAGCAGCAGTAATAATCGACTTGGAAAATCCATACACCCTCTTTGTTGCATTTTTAGCACCAATCAAGTGCCAGTTTACGTATTTTTCTTAGCTTATAACAACTTTATAGTAGCTACACTTTAATGGCTTAAACAAACCGAGCCGACTAAATCATGAGGAAGATATTATGAGCACGTTATCAATTAGCCACAGCGAAGGCATAGCCACTGTTAGCATCAATAATCCACCATCGAATGTAATTACCAGTGATTTGATCAACGAAGTTAACGCCTTTGTTTTATCGTTAAAATATGACCGTGATACTAAAATAGTGGTGTTTAAATCGCTCCACCCACTGTTCTTTTTAGCTCACTTAGATCTGCATGTAATCAACGGTACGCCTGCTGGTCAAGCTGCATCGATTGAGTTTAATCACATGATCACCAACATTAAAGCCATGAAGCAGCTTTCTGTTGCCGTGGTAGATGGCGTCGCTCGCGGCGGTGGGGATGAATTTGTGATGGCCTGTGATTTGGCTTATGCAACAGAAAATGCTGTATTTGCTCAACCTGAAATCCATGTAAACATCCCTACAGGTGGCCAAGGCGCAGTGCAGTATGCTCGCAGGATGGGCAAAAACAAAGCACTACAGGCCTTATTATTAGGTAATGACTTCACAGCTCAACAAGCTGAAGCATTAAATATCATTACTCAGTATGTTCCCAAAGCCGAGATGGATGGCTTCTTAGCCCAGGTACTTGGCGTTATTAGCTCGTTAGAAATTCGTAATATTGTGATGTACAAAGAGATTATCGCGGCATCAATAATAGATGAAGATGCTGGCGCCGAGTTAGAGCTACGCTATTTTCTAGAACGTGCAAAAGAGAATAAAACACAAGCCATCATAGATGCATTTATCAAGCATGGTGGACAAACTGACCGTGAAGCAAAAGATATTCAAGGGATCTTTGTCGATACGGCAGCAGAGCTTGCCAAATAATTCAATGGCTAGATGCTCATCTAGTATGGGCAGCTATAAACACATCTATGGCTGCCATATTATTTACATTTTAAATTAATAAAAAACGTTATTAAATAATTAGATAGCCGTAAACCGGTTAAGTAAAGGTAAAAGTGAGATACGAAGGTAATATTTATCGTCCACCACAAGAGGCGGACGCCTACATACTGCAATGCACAATAGGCTGCTCTTACAACAAGTGCACTTACTGCTCTATGTACAAAGACGTGCGCTACCGTGCAAGGGATATCGGTGAACTGATAGAAGATATTCAGATGGCAAAACGTGCTTTTGGCGTCAATATTAACAAGATTGAAAGAGTATTCTTAAGTGATGGTGATGCTATTTCACTGCCTACTAATATGCTATTAGAAATACTAGCTGAGCTATACTCAGCATTTCCAAACTTAAGCCATGTCAGTACTTATGCTGGTCCACAAAGTACACTGAGTAAGACTGAAGAAGAGTTAATACAATTAAGACAAGCTGGACTCACTATGACCTATTTAGGGGTTGAATCCGGTTCAGATGAAGTACTCAGTATGATTCGTAAAGGCGTTAGCGCCGAAGAGATGCTTGTCGCTGGCCGTAATATTGTTGCTGCAGGCATCAAACTAGTCGCAATGGTAATGATTGGTATAGGAGGACGTGGTGACATATCGCAGACTCACATAAAAGAAACGGCAACATTAATCAATCAGATGAAGCCTTACCTGCTGGGCACATTAACCACAGTTGCCATTGAAGGGACTGCTTTATGTAGGCAAGTTGCCAAGGGGGAGTTTAATTTACTCGACCCTTATGAAGTACTAGAAGAGATGAAGATGTTGCTGGAACATATTGAGCTACCAGACTTATATATTGATGGTACTCACGCATCTAATTTATTGCCGATAAAAGGCTTACTTAAAGATGATAAACTTAAAATGCTAGCATCTATCAATAAGTACTTAGACAACAAAGATGAAAGCTTAATAGGTAAAGCTTACTGTGGCCGATTTTAACGTCAGAGATTTTAACGTCAAAGTAATGCCTATTCGACACAAAAAAGGGCTTGATAATCAGCCCTTTTTATTATGAATTTGATAGCCAATTAGTGTGAATCAACAGGCATATTTATGAGAGATGGGGTCGGCAATCACAATGATGTCGCCTCGGAGCATATAGTTACCGCCATGCAAGTCCATCACCCAGTGATCATCAATGATGTTATCGTCAATCAAGACAGGCTTGCGCTCAGCGGAATTCATATAAAAGTGCGAACGAGGCTCTTGGATCTGCTCACCAAATTCATCGACACTTGAAACCTCATCGGTAAAGGGCTTCTGTGGATCGGCAGATGTCATGGTCATGGTCATGGTACGCAAGTTTGCCTAAAGTTTGCCTAAACTTCACCCAAAGTCATCATAGTGAAAATGGCTGGGACGAGTGGGACCGGTACCAATATCGCTGATATCTTCAAGGCGCTCCATCACGTAAAAACGCACCACGCGACCGCTGCTCAATTCAACGGTATCTTCACGATGGGTGGTTGGAATATGGGGGTTTTCTTGATTTTCTGGGCGCAAGCACCAGCGTGCAAACAGCTAGTAACCATCTATCTTACTGATACACAGCTTGAGCACTTTGCCTGGCTCTGCGGCCACTTCGTACATCTCGGCGTTGATACCGGTGGCGATCAAATCAAGTTCAGTAAACCGCTCCAGATATATCGATACATCATCAAGCCGATGGCTCACCTCTGCGCTTACTAACCCTTTAATCTCTTTTATTGCATCAAGGTACGGGGCCATCGAGTAAGCCACCATTAACAAGCAAAATAAATTTAGAACAACAGCAACGACTAATACGCAAACGCTATCAAACGATATCATTATCGCCCTCTAACAATGCCCTAATGTGTCAGACAATAAATCAACAAAATACATATTGTATGCTCATAAGTTCACCACTTACCATTATCTCGCAGCTTCGGGTAGGTTTCCAACCACCGTTTTTGTGTCACTCTCTGTTCAAACAAAGCACGCTTTGTTTTTGGATTGTGCTGCAAAGATAGATCAAACAGGCAAGCTAGCTCAAACGGACTATGTAAGTTCAATGACACCTCACTTAGTGACCCCGTTGATATGGATATTGTTGATGTTGATGATTTTGCTATTAATTGACAGTTCACCCCAACAGCCGTTTGCTTTTCAGGCCAATAACTCATTGCATCAAGGCTCGATGCATATTCTTGATGCTGGTTTCGTAGATGCATTCTTGCTTGATTCTTAACTGACCATGGATACTTAGGCGCAATACGCTTCAGCTCTGCCTCTAACCCAATATCTTTATCAGGCGATAGATCGCTGGTATCAAAATAAATAAGGTCGATATCATTAAGCGGCGTTTTCAATCCATGCACCTTATCCCAAACTAAGTTGCGGACAAACCCTGCCGCCAGCATCCAATCGTTTAACTTAAGCTGCTCGGCAATGCCGAGCGCATTGAGTCGGTACTCATCTTCAAGTAGCCAGAGCTTTATTTGCTTTTCAAAGTCTATTGTATTGGTCAAACGTTACTCTCTTTAAAAATGTTAAAAAAGCAGTTACATGGCTTCTTGAGCTTAATTCAAGCAATCTCAATTCCGAGTCGAAACAGCCTATTTTAGGCAACAAAAAAGGAGCCTTAGCTCCTTTTCCTGTGGGATTGATTTAAGGCGCTGGCACGGCCTTCATCAACACCTCTGTGGTGTACTTATTGTTATTGATCACAGGGAAGCGATCGTAAGTCTGGAAAATCACTTTTCCTTGATATTGGATCATCGCAACCACGCCATAATGAATGCTGTCGTCAATAGTCTCAGCTGGCAGTAGAAACTTAAATGGTACTGGTGCTCTGACAATATCAAAACTCTTTTGCGCGACAATCACACCAGGGGTATCTAAGTCGATAATTGCGATAGTAATCGAGCTACCTTGAGGCAGTGGTAACTTTTCAAGATACCCCGCAGCACCGTTAACCACGACAGGCGGCTTATCTACAACGGTTACACAAGCTGTGAGTACCAATATACATAAGAGCGCGACACTCTTTTTCATTAATGAAATCATTTTACTTATCCTATTGATAAAAGTGTATCTTGCGTAACGGTTAAGCTTTCGTTGTCATGCGAATAAGGCCTTCTTGCGTGGCTGACGCCACTAATTCGCCTTGTTGGTTAAAGAATTGCCCCCTTACAAAACCACGCCCGCCGCTGGCATTTGGGCTATCTATGCTATAGAGCAACCACTGACTTAAATCGAATGGGCGGTGGAACCACATAGCATGATCTATGGTCGCCATACGCATTCCTGGCGTCAAAAACGATACGCCATGTGGCTGCGCTGCGGTGACCAAAAAGTTAAAGTCAGAGGCGTACGCGAGTAGGTAATCATGAACACTTAAATTGTCTGGCACTTGACCGTTAGCACGGATCCAAACATGCCGAGCCGGCTCAGATGCTTTAGGCGCTATGGGATCACTAGGATTAACCAAGCGCATCTCGATTGGTGTATCAGCCATAAATTTTTCAAGCACTCTCGATGGCACTTTATCACGCAGCGTCATCGCTAATTCTTGTTGGTTAAGTAAACCTTCTGGACCTGGAACATCGGGCATCACAGCTTGATGGTCATAACCCGCTTCATGGGTTTGAAAAGAGCAGGTCATATAGAAGATTGGCCGACCTTTTTGAATGGCTTTGACTCTTCGCGCACTAAAACTGCCACCGTCACGCATGATTTCGACATCGTAGACAATGGGAAGCTTCTCATCACCGGCACGCAAAAAGTATGAATGTAACGAGTGAACTTTACGGTCAGGGCTGACAGTTTGTTTTGCTGCGCTTAAGGCTTGGCCCATGACTTGGCCACCAAATACATGCCCAAAGCCTAAGTCTTGGCTTTGCCCACGAAACAGCCCTTCTTCTATCTGCTCTAAAGAAAGTAACGCTAACAGATCATCTAATACTTGACTCATTGCAACCTAAAACCCGACTAATAATGGCATTAAGCTTAACTCAAGTTCCCCTCACCTCGCCAGCTTTATACCCAAGCCACCTGAAGATGCAGGGTTCAGTGGGAATTTAATGCGCTTTAAGCAAGGCGTTGATTGCAGTTAATGGTTGTTCCCTTAGCAAGATCAATAACGCAGCAGAAAGTGCATTAAACCCCATCGAAGAAGGCTTTGCGCAAGCCCACTTCGTTGTTGCACTAGCTTAAAAGGGAGTTGCCATTCCTACGCTAATACGCCTAAAATTGAACTCGCGCAAGGCCTCTGAAATGAGCATGTTCAAGTCGTTTGGGTATATACCGAAGCGAAACTAACCCTAGGCTGATGAACACGCTAACTTCGATGCATAAAATACTTAGGCATTCATAGTGTTAGCCTAAGAAGGGATCGAGACTTAACCTTAACTCAAGATGATTTAAGCGGTATGGATTACTTTATCTGTATATGACGTTGATTTGCTGAAGCTTTTGCCCAGGCTAGCACTTGCGCTTCGCCACTGCTGTGCACTGTCACTGGTTTTGCGAGATAAATCTCTGGCCAACGCTCAGTTATCACCTCTGGGGTACACTCCTCCGCTTTAAAACGACTTGGAGAGAACTCCACCAACGCGGCATGACTAATACCACCAGCGGCGGCTAATAAGTGTTGTCCTGAAGGACTTTTAGAGCTGCAAAGGTACAACACAGTGGCTGTGACCGTGGTTTTAGAAAATAGCGGTCTTACGGCTGGCGCTAAATGATCTGCGGTCATCGGGGTAACAGCGTGGGGAATGATACTGTTAACACAGATCCCATATTCGGCACCTTCAAGGTGTAAGCTATTGACCAAGCCCATAACGGCCATTTTGCTAGCACTGAAACTGGTTTCATACATATCACCATAGACTGAGCTGGCACTACTCATCACCACGCGCCCATAACCTTGGCGTTTCATTATCGGCCAAACGGCCTGGGTCATATAAAAAGTACCGTTGAGATCGACATCTAAATGATGCTTCCAGTTTGATGCACTCAGTTGCTCAAACGCACAGGGATGATGGATCCCAGCATTATTGATAAGGATATCAACTCGCCCCCAGCTTTGAATAACCTCTTCAATCATCTTGTCGATATCATCAGTGCAAGTAACATCTAATGTAAAAGGCTTAAACTCAGCACCTATAGCGGCAATGGCATCACCGCACGTCTTTAGCCCCGAATCAGGCTCTAAATTTAGCGTCTCACTTGAGCTAACATCCTTTGTTTGAGTTGTTTCATTATCGACTAAAACAACTCTAGCTCCTCGCTCAGCTAAGGCGATAGCATAGGCTCGACCTAAGCCCGATGCCGCGCCTGTCACTATGGCGACTTGTCCCTCAAAACGCATAGTTATCGATCCCTAAAAAAATTTGGTTCATTACAAATGTAGTCGTTGACTGCTCTAAAAGCAGTTGTATATCCAAAGTGTGGATTACAGCTCACATTATTGAGTTCACTCTAGAGATGTAATATTGCATACACTCCTGCCTAACAGATGTGCGCTAGTTCAAAATTTTTCAATCCTCCAAACCTAAAAATGATAATGCAGAGCAATTTGTTAAGCTGACCACTTTTGAGTCGATAAAATCCACTTTTTACGAGTTGTTAAATTTGCTATGCTATGGCCACTTTTTTTACCTTTATGTCATCCTCGCTTGACGTAAACCTCTGTAAGTAAATATAAATCATGAACCCTTGGATACTTGCCATCCGCCCTCGCACCTTGCCTGCGGCGATTGGACCACTGCTGGTTGGTAACGTACTCGCACTGCACCTTGAGCAATTCAGCTTTTTTATCGCTGTTATTTCGATGCTCTGCGCCCTGCTATTACAAATTGCCGTCAACTTGGCTAACGATTATTTCGATTTTAAAAGTGGCGTCGACACTGAAGAACGTGTCGGCCCTGTACGTGTTACCCAAAGTGGCTTGTTAAGCCCTACGGCTGTACGCAATGCAATGACTTTATGTTTGGTACTGGCATTACTCGTTGGTTCTTTGCTTATCTACCATGGCGGTCTACCGATCGCCTTTTTAGCTGCAGCTGCGATACTTGGCGCCCTTGGCTATAGTGGCGGTCCTTATCCACTGGCTTCCCATGGTTTAGGTGAAGTCGCGGCGTTTGTGTTTTTTGGCTTAGTCGCTGTTGTTGGAAGTTACTTTTTGCAAGCGGGTGAAACGGCAACCAGCGCATGGTTATTAGGCAGCGCCATCGGCTTTCTAAACGCGGCAATTATGCTAGTGAATAATACTCGAGATATGGAAACCGATATTAAAGCGGGTAAACAAACCTTAGCGGTCCGCATCGGTTTAGAGCAATCTCGCATCTTCTATCAAAGTTTTGTGTTCTTGCCGTTTGCAATCATTATTAGCGGTTTCTTTATGGGGGCCTTGCCTGGTTTACCCGTACTTTTAGCTGGGTTATCTTTCATTATGGCAAGAACACTAAGCCGTGACTTTAATGAAGTTACAGGCGCTGCGCTAAACCCATTACTTGGACGCACAGCTAAACTTACTATGATTTTCAGCGTGTTGTTTAGCATCGGTCTATTGGCCGATATTTGGATAGGTTAACTTCAAGCGTGATCAGCCATAGCTAAAAACTAAAAAGCCTATCGAATGATAGGCTTTGTAGTTTTTGCGCTCAGAATAAAGATATCGAATTACACCTTCTGTAAGCGACGATCGCCGCTCCAGTTCAAATGATACTTATCACCAGCAGGTTTATCTGTTCGCTCAAAGGTATGTGCGCCAAAATAATCGCGTTGACCTTGTAGTAAACTCGCCGGTAATGTCGCACAGCGATAGCTGTCATAATAGGCTAATGCCGAGCTAATACACGGCGCTGGAATACCACTCATTACGGCAGTCGATACCGCTAAACGCCAATCATTCTGTTTATCTGACAAAGCGTTAGAGAAAGTATCAGCCATCAACAGGTTTTCTAACTCAGCATTTTGCTGATAAGCCTGAGTGATCGACTGCAAGAAGGTGGCGCGGATAATACATCCGGCGCGCCAAATTTTAGCGATTTCAGCAAAGTCTAACTGCCAGTCTTGTTCTTTGGCTTGCATGGCCATCAACTGAAAACCTTGGGCGTAACATGACACTTTGGCGCAATAGAGCGCATTTTCAAGCTGATCGATAAATGTCTGCTTTTCGCCGCTGTTAACCGTGGCTAAAAGCGCTGCGCTTGGTCCTGATAACAGTTTGCTGAGTTGCTGCCTTTGTGCTTTTTGAGTACTGACAGCGCGGGCATAAACCGCTTCAGCAATAGTCGGAGCTGGGCAGCCGATTTGCAAACTGCTTACTGCGGTCCAAAGGCCTGTACCTTTTTGGCCCGCTTTATCTAAAATCATTTGCACCAGCGGCGCGCCAGTTAATGGGTCGGCTTGTTTAAGCACATCGGCGCTTATCTCCATTAAGTAGCTGTTTAAGCTACCTTGATTCCAACGCTCAAACACATCACCCACTTCGCTCGGGCTTAATCCTAACCCCTGACTCAGTAATTGATATGCTTCGCAAATGAGCTGCATATCAGCATATTCAATGCCGTTATGCACCATCTTGACGTAATGACCCGAGCCTGCAGGCCCAATATAAGTGGTGCAAGGTTCGCCTTCTTTTACCGGGTTTCCTGGCTCAAACCGCTCAATAGGTAAACCCGTTTTAGCATCAACCTTAGCAGCAATGGCTTGCCATATAGGCTCAATTCTATTCCAAGCAGTTAAGCTACCACTTGGCATCAAAGATGGGCCAAAACGCGCACCAACTTCACCACCAGAAACCGCGCAACTAAAGAACTGAAAGTCACTGGCATAGCGCTGCTCACGCGCAACCGTATCGGTCCATAAACTGTTGCCCGTATCAATCACAATATCATCGCTTTCGATGCCAGCTTCAATCAGAGACTGGCACACTCCATCGACAGGTGCGCCTGCCGGGACAGATAACAACAGTACACGCGGCTTTTCTAATTTAGATAACATTTCAGAAAGATTGTTACAGCCTACTATTCGAGGCTCAGCTATCTGTTTTAGGTATTGTTTACGCTCACGTTCTTCTTGCTTAACAGTGTCTTGCACCTTGAGCTCATCAAGATCGAACGCAGCAACGCGATACTGGTTATCGGCTATATTGAGCGCGAGGTTCTTGCCCATTACACCTAAGCCAATCACACCGATATCATAAAGCTGATTTTGGTTATTCATGTAAATTTATTCCGTAGGTCACAGAGAATTACCCATCTATTATTTTGTATAAGCAACAATAGCTGACGCTGCTTATTGAGGTGACAGGTTTAATTTTGTTAGCGATTATACAGACTTTGGTAACTTAATTACCAGGCAAAGCCATTTCAGTTAACAATTAGGCGTTAATAATGAACAATAAATTTAGTTCAAAAACAAAAAAGCTGAAACCTAAGTTTCAGCTTTTGTCTGCATTTGCAGGTTAATACCTATCAGTATAAGACCCATCAGCAAGCATCATTCCCCTGACGGCATAAATGCCGACCTACACAAGATCCAGCTATAACGGCTCAATAGCTTTGTCTTAGCTTTCCTCGCTCCTAGGATCTGCTTTTCCTGCTTTTATCGTCTTAGCTTTTCTCGCTGCTAGGATCCTAGAACCTTCTACTTATACATGCGCATCTGCATATCCCATGCGCGTTAAGGTATTACGCACGATATCTAAGGTTGCGGGATCTTCAATGGTTGCTGGCACCTTGTAACTTTGGTTATCGGCAATATTGCGCATGGTGCCTCGAAGGATTTTTCCGCTACGCGTTTTAGGTAGCTTCTGCACCGCACTCACCAGCCTAAAGGATGCCACCGGGCCTATCTCTTGTCGTACTAAACTCATCAGTTGCTGGTTAAGTTCATCATCGTTAAGGGTTACGCCTTTTTTTAGCACCACTAGACCCAGCGGTACTTGGCCTTTAAGCTGATCTTTAACGCCGATAACAGCCGCTTCGGCCACTGCATCATGCTGACAGAGCACCTCTTCGAATCGTCCCGTCGATAGTCTGTGCCCTGCTACATTAATAATGTCATCGATACGGCTCATAATGTATAAGTAACCCTCTTCATCTTTGTATCCGGCATCGCCCGTTAAGTAATAGCCTGGATACATGGAAAGATAACTATCTTGATAGCGCTGCTCATTTTGCCACAAGGTGGTTAATGTTCCCGGTGGCAGCGGCAGTTTAATCACAACATTACCAGACTCATTAGCTGCAACTTCGTCGCCCATGACATCAACAACGTCAATTTGATAACCGGGTACCGCTAATGCAGGCGATCCAGCCTTAACCTCGACAGGGGCGTAGCCCATCAAGTTTGCCGCTACCGGCCAACCGGTTTCAGTTTGCCACCAATGGTCTATAACAGGCTTATTGAGTTTATCTTCGGTCCAGTGCAAAGTATCAGGATCGCAGCGCTCGCCCGCTAAGAACACATTCTTCAAGTAGCTTAAGTCTACGCCCTGCAAATAGTCACCATTGGGATCATCGCGTTTAATTGCTCTAATCGCCGTAGGGGCGGTAAAGAAGCTTTTCACCTTGTATTTCGAGATTATGCGCCAAAATGCGCCAGGATCGGGAGTGCCAATAGGCTTACCTTCATACAGAATACTGGTCGCCCCGACGAGTAATGGGCCGTAGACAATATAGGAGTGTCCCACCACCCAGCCGACATCCGATGCGGCCCAAAAAGCGTCCCCTGCATTAATGTCATAGATATGCTTCATCGACCAAGCAAGTGCCACCGCATGGCCGCCATTGTCACGCACTACGCCTTTGGGTTGCCCTGTGGTGCCAGAGGTATACAAGATATAAAGCGGGTCTGTTGCATCAAGCGGCTGGCAATCAATATTAGGTGCTGCAGCCACCGCGCGTTGCCAATCAATATCTCTTCCAGGCATCAATTCAGCTTCAAGCTGACCTCGGTTTAATATCAAGCAGTGGTCCACTTTATGGCTTGCTTGCTCTAACGCCGCATCGAGTAGCGGTTTATATGGGATAACCCCCGATGGTTCAATGCCGCAAGACGCAGAAAGAATCAGCTTAGGCTTAGCATCATTAATGCGGGTGGCGAGTTCATTGGCGGCGAAGCCACCAAAAACTACAGAATGAATTGCGCCGATACGTGCGCAGGCCAGCATCGCAAATGCCGTTTCTGGCACCATGGGCATATAGATCACCACTCGGTCACCCTTTTTCACGCCAATTGAGTCCATATAACCCGCAAGCCTGCTCACCTGAGCTTGCAACTCTTTATAGGAGATCCCATATTCAGTGTCAGTCACAGGACTCACATATTGCAGCGCAATTTGATCTCCTCGACCCGCTTCAACATGTCTATCCACTGCGTTATAGCAGGTGTTGAGCTTGCCGCCTTTAAACCAGTGGTAAAATGGCGCTTCGCTGTCATCGAGTACGCTATTCCATGGAGAGTACCAATCGATTTGGCTGGCAGCTTGTGCCCAGAATGTCTCAGGTTGGTTAATTGATTTGGTATGTAATTGCTTATTCTTATCTTTCACAATACTGACTCCACTTTGCTAGGGCTCGATAGCTATTGCATCGAATGAGAGCGATTTTCGTCCATTTAATGCTTAATCGCATTATGCTCTGACGATTGATAAATCCCCATTAGACCTTAGAATGAGTAAGTCAAATAGGCTGTAGTACGACTCCAGAGATACATACGTAACAGCTAACATACTGTTTAAATATACTAATATATAAGACCCTCTCCTTTTCCTCTGCTCATCCATCGCTAAACTTGCTCCAGTGGAAAGCGCACTTGACATGAAATCCACTTTATCTAACCGGACCAAACTTTACCTTTACGTAAACTTCATATACCGTGTTATTAATGTAAACAATTATGGTGTTATTTGATGGTAGAGAATCAGCTCCCACAAACGACATACTCAATTAGTGATCTCTCTAAAGAGTTTGATATCACGACTCGTAGTATTCGTTTTTATGAAGACCAAGGTCTTTTAAAACCAAAGCGCCGTGGCCAAACACGGATCTATAGCCTTAAAGATAGGGTGAGGTTAAAGCTTATCTTACGCGGTAAACGCTTAGGCTTTTCATTGGCTGAAACCAGACGTTTATTCGAACTTTACGATGCCGACAAGAATAGCAGTAGCCAACTGCACACCATGCTAGAGCTAGTTGAAGACAAGAAAGTCTCACTACAGCAGCAGATGGACGATATTAAAGTGGTACTGATGGAGCTGAACTCGGCTGAGCAACAATGCCGTGATGCGCTTGAAAATAACGCCCAGTAATGGGCTTTTTTATATCACCATTTTCGTTATAGCAATTAGCAATTAGCAATTAGCAATTAGCAATTAGCAATTAGCAATTAATAGAGTAACCCAATAATTACATAATAAATTGATAAGTATCACGGCATAGATCAGTGAACTTACACTCAACAAAACTTGACAGGACACAAGCAAATGACTCAACTCTACTCATCTCTAAATTTTGGCCTCGGTGAAGAAGTCAATATGCTGCGCGACGCAGTGCAAAGCTTCGCGGCAAATGAAATCGCCCCTATTGCGGCCAAAACAGATCTCGATAACGCTTTTCCTAATGAGCTTTGGCCTGTACTTGGTGATATGGGGCTGCTCGGCGTGACGGTATCAGAAGAGTATGGGGGAGCTGAAATGGGCTACCTGGCCCACGTGGTCGCCATGGAGGAGATCTCCCGAGCCTCTGCATCAATAGGTTTGAGCTACGGCGCCCACTCCAATCTCTGTGTTAACCAAATTAACCGTAACGGTAACAGTGAGCAAAAAGCCAAATACTTGCCAAAATTAGTTAGTGGTGAGCACATTGGCGCGCTTGCCATGAGTGAGCCCAATGCTGGCTCTGATGTGGTTTCAATGAAACTACACGCCCGTAAAGAGGGTGACAGATACATACTCAACGGCAACAAAATGTGGATCACCAATGGTCCCGATGCCCACACCTACGTTATTTATGCCAAAACTGATCTCGATAAAGGTGCCCACGGCATCACCGCATTTATTGTTGAACGCGGCTCTAAAGGCTTTAGCACGGCGCAAAAGCTAGACAAATTAGGCATGCGCGGTTCAAACACCTGTGAATTGGTATTTGAAGATTGTGAAGTACCAGAAGAGAACATTCTTGGCGGCCTCAACAACGGCGTTAAAGTCTTGATGAGCGGCCTCGATTACGAGCGCGTGGTGCTCTCTGGTGGCCCACTTGGGATCATGACCGCCTGTATGGATATCGTTATCCCCTACATTCACGAGCGTGAACAGTTTGGTAAATCAATCGGCCAGTTCCAGCTAGTACAAGGCAAGCTTGCCGATATGTACACAGGCATGAACGCGGCAAAATCTTATATCTACAACGTGGCGAAATCTTGTGACCGCGGTGAAACTACCCGTAAAGACGCCGCTGGTGCCATTTTATATTCAGCAGAGCTTGCCACTAAGATGGCGCTCGATGCCATTCAGCTTCTTGGCGGTAATGGCTATGTCAACGAGTACGCGACGGGTCGCCTACTACGCGATGCCAAGCTGTATGAAATCGGTGCGGGTACCTCTGAAATTCGCCGTATGCTAATTGGCCGTGAGCTATTTAACGAATCAAAGTAACGCTTACTCAGATTGGAATCGAGCCAGGCCTGCAACCGCAGGCCATCCCTAAAAATTCATACTTAGGGGGGACCGTCGGGCAATCACTAAGGTTGCCCTCCTATTTCAGCTTCAAAAGGATTGAAATTGTGACGCAACTTAGCAGCCGTATTAATGCACGTAGCGATGAATTTAAAGCTAAATTTGATGATATGGCCACGGTCGTTCAAGACTTAAAAATAAAAATACATCAAATTGAACAAGGCGGCGGAGAAGTCGCGCGTAACCGTCATCTTTCACGGGGAAAACTTCTGCCTCGTCAGCGTGTTGAGAAGCTGCTAGATCCCGGTTCGCCTTTTCTAGAAATTTCTCAGTTTGCCGCCTTCGAACTCTATGACGATGTGGTGCCAGCCGCAGGGGTCATAGCAGGGATTGGCCGCGTAAGTGGTGTCGAGTGCATGATTATTGCTAACGATGCCACCGTAAAGGGCGGCACTTATTATCCGGTAACCGTTAAGAAGCATCTGCGCGCACAAGAGATTGCTAGCCGTTGCCACCTGCCCTGCATCTATCTTGTGGACTCAGGCGGCGCTAACCTTCCCCGCCAAGATGAAGTGTTCCCCGATAGAGATCATTTCGGCCGCATCTTCTATAACCAAGCGCAAATGTCTGCCAAAGGTATTCCGCAAATTGCCGTCGTCATGGGGCTTTGCACCGCAGGCGGCGCGTATGTACCCGCCATGGCGGATGAATCCATTATTGTAAAAGAGCAAGGCACCATCTTCTTAGCTGGCCCGCCACTCGTTAAGGCTGCGACCGGTGAAGAGGTCACCGCTGAGGAGCTTGGCGGCGCTGAAGTGCACACCAAAATATCTGGCGTGGCCGACCATATGGCGCAAAATGATGAACACGCGCTTGAACTTGCCCGCAAAGCCGTGACTCGCCTTAATCATCAAAAACAAATTGCTGCTCAGCTAAGCCCTGTTAAACCACCAAAATTTGATATTAATGAGCTTTACGGCATCGTAGGCACTGATCTTAAAAAGCCATTCGATGTCAAAGAGGTGATTGCACGCCTTGTCGATGACTCAGACTTTGATGAGTTTAAAGCCAACTACGGTAATACCTTAGTGTGTGGCTTTGCCCGCATTCATGGCTACCCGGTCGGCATTGTCGCCAACAATGGCATCTTGTTCTCTGAGTCTGCGCAAAAAGGCGCGCACTTTATTGAACTGTGTTGCCAACGCAAAATTCCACTCTTGTTCCTGCAAAATATCACCGGTTTTATGGTGGGTAAAAAATACGAACATGAAGGCATAGCAAAACACGGCGCCAAGATGGTGACCGCGGTCTCTTGTGCCAACGTGCCTAAGTTCACGGTGATTATTGGCGGCAGCTATGGCGCGGGTAACTATGGGATGTGTGGCCGTGCATTTGAGCCAACTATGATGTGGATGTGGCCTAATGCCCGGATATCGGTAATGGGCGGCGAGCAAGCCGCTGGCGTACTGGCAACGGTTAAACGTGACGGGCTGGCACGTAAGGGCCTTGAATGGTCAAATGATGAAGAGCAGGCATTTCGTAAACCGATTGTTGAACAATACGATAAAGAAGGCCATCCGTATCATGCCAGCGCCCGTTTATGGGACGACGGTATTATCGATCCGGTTCAAACCCGTGATGTTGTTGGTTTAGCGCTGTCTGCCGCGCTAAACGCACCAATTGAAGAGACTAAGTTCGGTGTATTTCGCATGTAATGGCAGGTTGCCATTTAAGCCAAAAACCATCGACTCAGACAATAAAATGGACCAACAATAATGAATACATCAGTCACCACAGACACCGAACAACTGACCGAGCAATTAGCATATGTAAACTGCTCAGTCGATGGCGGCGTGGCGCAAATGGTGCTCAACCGCAGCGATAAGCATAACGCCTTTGATGAAGTGATGATTAAGGAAATGATCACAGTACTTGAACACTTCGCCGTCAATCCAAAGTGCCAAGTGTTAGTGCTAAAAGCCAACGGAAAAAACTTCAGCGCAGGCGCCGATCTCAACTGGATGCGCAAGCAAGCCAAGATGGATTTTGCGCAGAACTTAGCTGACGCCAATGAGCTAGCCAAGCTGATGTCAGTGCTGGACAAATTCCCAAAACCGACCATCGCACTGGTACAAGGCGCTGCTTTTGGCGGCGCGCTCGGGCTTATTTGCTGCTGTGATATTGCTATTGCCAATGAGCGAGCCAGCTTTTGCTTAAGTGAAGTCAAACTAGGGCTCATTCCTGCGGTCATCAGTCCTTATGTCACTCGCGCTATGGGACAACGCGCAGCGCGCCGCTACATGCTCACCGCTGAGCGATTTGACGCGCCAAAAGCGCTACAACTGCAGGTTATCCATGAGGTAAATGATGATTTAGAGGCGGCAGCCACGCCGATTATTGCGTCGTTACTGAGCAATAGCCCACAAGGTATGGCGTGGGTGAAATCACTGCTTTCAACATTAGAAGATGGCGTCATTGATCAAACAACGTTAGATCGCACCAGCGATCGCATCGCCCGCATTCGTGTATCTGATGAAGGACAAGAGGGCCTCAACGCCTTTTTCGAAAAACGCATCCCACAATGGCCTGCAACCACAGACTTTAACGCTGCAACCCAAAATAATAATCAAAGCGCCAGCGGGCAAGGAGCCAAATAACATGTTCACTAAATTGCTAATTGCTAACCGCGGTGAAATCGCCTGCCGCATCATTAACACCGCCAAAGCGATGGGCGTACGCACCGTTGCGCTATATTCAGATGCCGATATCGACGCCCGCCATGTGGCCATGGCCGATGAGGCGTTTTATTTAGGTGGCAGCGCACCTGCAGACTCATACCTTAAGGGTGACTTGATTATTGAAATAGCCAAACGCGCAGGCGCAGAAGCGATTCACCCTGGTTATGGTTTCCTATCTGAAAATGCCGAGTTTGCCCTTAAATGCGAGCAAGCTAATATCGCCTTTGTTGGCCCAAGTGCAGCAGCGATTGACTCTATGGGTAGCAAAAGCGCCGCCAAAGAGATAATGGGCGCAGCCAACGTACCCCTGGTTCCCGGTTACCACGGCGATGACCAAGATGATGCCTTACTGGTTTCAGAGGCCAATAACATGGGCTTTCCTCTGCTGATTAAAGCCGCCTTTGGTGGCGGTGGTAAAGGGATGCGCATCGTTGAAAACAGCGATGAAGTGCTAGATGCGATTAATTCAGCACGACGTGAAGCCATTAGCTCTTTTGGTAACGATAAACTCCTGATGGAGCGTTACCTGCGTCAGCCGCGCCATGTTGAAGTGCAAGTGTTTGCCGATAGCCAGGGTAACTGTATCTATCTGTCTGATCGAGATTGCTCTATTCAACGTCGCCATCAAAAGGTGGTTGAAGAAGCACCAGCGCCAGGCCTGAGTGATGCACTACGAGTGAAAATGGGGGAAGCTGCGGTTGCCGCGGCCAAAGCAATTAATTATGAAGGCGCCGGTACCGTTGAGTTTTTACTTGATACCGATGACAGTTTCTACTTTATGGAGATGAATACTCGCCTTCAAGTAGAGCATCCGGTCACAGAGTTGGTCACCGGCCAAGACTTGGTAAAATGGCAGCTAATGGTTGCCAGTGGCGGTGAGTTACCGCTGAAGCAAGATGAAGTCCGTATTGTAGGCCACGCCTTTGAGGCACGTATTTACGCTGAAGATCCACAAAACGACTTTTTACCCGCTAGCGGTAAGCTCGACTTTTTACGTGAGCCCACCCAGAGCCAATATGTTCGTATCGACTCTGGCGTGCGTGAAAATGATGTGATCAGTAACTTTTACGATCCGATGATTTCAAAACTAATCACTTGGGATGAATCACGCCCCCGCGCCCTGCAGCGCTTAGTGCACGCCTTAGATGATTATCAAATTGGTGGCCTTAAACACAATATTGAATTTTTAGCCAACATCGCCAAGCATCAAGCCTTTAGCGAAGCGAACTTTAGCACCGACTTTATTGAGCGTTATGCTGATGCACTACTATCAGAGACCGACAATGTACAAGTGTCCACCAGCAGCGATATCACTTTAGGTTTAGCCGCGCTGTATCAGCTTTGTGCTCGCAAGAAACAAGCTCAAATCGATGCACAGACAAGCCATGATCCCTACTCGCCTTGGCATCAAAACAATGGCTTTAGGCTCAACAGTGCTAGTCAGCATCAAGTGGCCTTATTAGATGATAATCATGAGATACATCATCTTGATCTGATTGAGACGCAAGTTGCTGGTCAGTCCCAATATCAACTACAGCTTAGCGATAACTTGCTAACCTTTTCTGGCGAGCTGATTGGCGAGATGCTGCACGCTGAAATTGTCCAGCACAAGCTGGATGATAGACAAACTGAACCTGCTATTAAGACTAACGTTCATAATACTCATAAAACTAACGCCCATAAACTTAAGATCCCGGTCAGCCAAGTGGGTGACGATTTCACCCTGTTTATTGAATCAAAAAGCTATCATTACCGCGCACTGCAATCTGAAGTCATTGAAGAGCAAGACAACTTAGAAGATAAGCTTAAAGCACCAATGAACGGCACCATAGTGACTCAACTAGTGGCGGTGGGCGACTCAGTTAAAGCCGGCCAAGGCATTATGGTGATGGAAGCCATGAAGATGGAGTACACAATAGAAAGCCCATTTGACGGCATCGTCAGTGCATTTTTCTTCGAAGCAGGTGAACTGGTCAGCGATGGCATGTTACTCGCCGAAGTTGAAGCAGAAGTAAACCCTGAAAAGGAAGAAGTCGGATGAAGATGACTAATGTAATAAACGCCATTGAATCCCCGTTTGACGGCATCGTCAGTGCGTTTTTCTTTGAGGCCGGAGAGTTAGTCAGCGATGGCATGTTGCTCGCCGAAGTTGAAGCTGAAGTTGAGTTGACTGATGACGAGGAAGAAGCTGCCGAAGTTGAATCAGCTAAAACTGAGGAAAGTGCATAAATGGCGATTTCTTACCCTCAACAAGTCAGCATCTTCGAAGTCGGTGCCCGTGACGGTCTGCAAAACGAAAAGCCAGTCACCACTCAAGACAAGATTATCTTAATTGAAGACTTGGTCGCTGCGGGCGTAAAGCGTATCGAAGCGGCAAGCTTTGTGTCACCGAAATGGGTGCCTCAGATGGCCGACTCAGGTGATGTATTAAAAAATATCAGCCGAAAAGATAACGTGCGATACAGTGCTCTCACTCCGAATTTAAAAGGTCTGGAACTTGCACTTGACGCTGGCGCCGATGAGGTTGCCATTTTTGGCGCAGCCTCAGAAAGCTTTAGCCAACGTAATATTAACTGCTCGATAGCAGAGTCCATCGAACGTTTTATGCCAGTGATGGCGCTGGCTAAGGCCAAAAACATCCCTGTGCGCGGTTATGTTTCTTGCACCTTAGGCTGCCCATATGAAGGCGAGATTGCGGTTAGCGAAGTCGCTCGGGTGTCTGAATTACTTTACAAAATGGGCTGTTATGAGATTTCACTTGGCGACACCATAGGCGTTGGCACACCGCTTAATGCCCGTAGAATGGTTGAAGCTGTGGCTCAGGTGGTGCCTGTTGAAAAGCTTGCGCTGCATTTTCACGACACCTACGGCCAAGCGCTAGCCAACATTCTGGCCTGCTTAGAAACCGGCGTCAGTGTGATTGATTCATCGGTCGCGGGCCTTGGCGGATGCCCTTACGCAAAGGGCGCTTCAGGTAACTTAGCCACAGAAGACTTAGTGTACATGCTGCACGGACTGGGGATCGAAACTGGCATCGACTTAACGAAACTTGCGAGTGCAGGCAATAAAATCAGTCATGCCCTCGGCCGCCAGTCTGGCTCAAAAGTGGCTAGAGCGATTAGCGAATAAAAAGAAGGTTCTAGGTTCTAGGTTCTAGGTTCTAGGTTCTAGGTTCTAGGTTCTAGGTTCTAGGTTCTAGCATCGGACAGAATAAGGAGATAACAGTAATGGCAGGACTAAATAGAGCGCTAAATCAACAGCCAAATAAAGGACTCAATAAAGTCGTCAGTAGTTATGAAGAAGCTTTAGCAGGCCTAAGCAACGATATGACCGTCATGGTCGGTGGTTTCGGTTTATGTGGCATACCTGAAGGCTTAATTGCGCAAATGGTGAAAATGGGTGTCACTGGACTTACCGCGATCTCAAATAATGCTGGCGTAGACGACTTTGGTTTAGGTCTGTTATTAAAAAGCCGTCAAATCGATACCATGATTGCCTCATATGTGGGTGAAAACGCCACCTTCGAGCAGCAGATGTTATCCGGCGAGCTTAACGTTATCTTGACGCCACAAGGCACCTTGGCTGAAAAAATTCGCGCCGGTGGGGCGGGCATTCCGGCATTCTTTACCGCTACTGGCTACGGTACACCCGTGGCCGAAGGCAAAGAGACCCGTGAAATTGATGGTCGTCACTATGTGTTAGAGCCAGCGCTGAAAGCGGATTTCGCGCTTGTTCGCGCATGGAAAGCCGATACCATGGGTAACTTGGTATTCCGTAAAACGGCGGCCAACTTCAATCCTATGATGGCAACCGCAGGCAAAGTCACCGTAGTAGAAGCTGAGCATATTGTTGAGCCCGGTGAACTTGATCCTGACCATATCCATACGCCTGGTATTTACGTTAATCGCATCATACAAGGCACATTTGAAAAGCGTATTGAGCAGCGCACCGTAAAATCAACAGCAACTGACAAAGCTTAAGGAGGCTGCACTATGGCATTATCAAGAGAACAACTGGCACAACGTGTAGCACAAGAGCTGCAAGATGGCTTTTACGTCAACCTAGGTATTGGTATTCCAACCTTAGTGGCTAACTATATTCCTGAAGGCATTGATGTGATGCTGCAATCGGAAAATGGCCTACTCGGTATGGGCGAGTTCCCAACAGAAGAAACCATTGATGCCGACCTTATCAACGCCGGTAAGCAAACGGTTACTGCAGTAGATGGCGCATCGTTTTTCTCATCAAGCGAAAGCTTTGCCATGATCCGTGGCGGCCATGTGGACTTAACGGTACTGGGCGCATTTGAAGTTGACGAGCAAGGCTCTATCGCCTCTTGGATGATCCCGGGTAAGCTGATTAAGGGCATGGGCGGCGCGATGGACTTAGTGGCTGGCGCCGACAACATTATTGTCACCATGATGCACGCCGATAAAAAAGGTAACTCTAAGTTGTTGCCTAAGTGCGAGCTGCCATTAACAGGTTTTGGCTGCATTAAACGAGTACTGACCGATCTGGCTTTTCTAGAAATTAAAGATGGCGCTTTTCACTTGCTAGAGCGTGCGCCGGGTGTATCAGTTGAAGAGATTGTCTCTAAAACAGCAGGTAAACTTGTAGTGCCTGAGCATGTACCAGAGATGGGCTTTTAACGGCTTATTTTCTAACGAATTGTATTTTAAGGGCTTTTGGTCAAAAATAAGTTCGTTAAAACGACAACAATAACACCCGTCATCAAAAAACGCAGCTCACTATAAGCTGCGTTTTTTTATGTAATGTTCAATTTAACAGTAATGGGTAAACGACAATAGATAGGGACTTGTTATGTCAAAAGTGATCTTAAAAGGGTTTATTTTAGTTCCACAATCCGAGCTATCTGCAGTTAAAGATGAACTCGTTAACCATAAAAGGTTAACACTTGAAGAACCTGGCTGTCGTCTATTTGAAGTGTCGCAAAGCGCAGACAACCGCTGTAAATTTGATGTTTATGAGGAGTTTGTTGATAAACAGTCTTTCGAACAACATCAGAAAAGAGTCAGGTCATCATACTGGGGCAAACTTACGCTCAATGTTGAGCGCCACTACGATATTTTAGAATAACATCTTGGACTACAATCTCGAGCCTGCAATAAACAAAATCAATAGAATGAGCCCTGCATGAATCAAGCATTTTTAAAGCGATACCCTAATGCCCTTTCATTACCTGAAGAGCCTGAATATGGCTTGACCTGCGATATTATCGATCATCTTGATTTTAGCTTCTGGCAACCCCTGACCGAGAAGCTAGCTCCAGATCACCAACTAGCCTTTACGCACTGTATACGCGTTGAGGAAGGAGCAAACCCAGTGTTTATCTATGAGGGCGTGCAAAAGTTCGTATTGAAACTAGTTCCTCCAAATTGGTCTAGGCAAGCTAGTGCAGAACTCACAGGCCTTAAACTATTGGCTCAAGCAACACTGGATTTAGATGTGCCACAGCTTATCTGTCATGGCCGCTTTCGTAACTGGGATTATATTTTCATGAGCTTTGTCGAGGGCGATAATCTCGCAGTTCTTCTGCCTACCCTCACCCAGCAACAGATACAAAATATTGCCTTTCAGTTAGGGGGTTTCTGCCAAAAACTGCATCAGCTGCCAGTTTCTCCCGTCACGGGAGCTATCACAGAGGAAGCTACAGAGCTTAGATTAGACTGGCCACTCTTTTTGCAAACCCAGCGCGATAATATTTACCAAAAACGACAGCAACAAGGTTTAATTGAGCCATTCTTGTCTGACTTAGCGCCTTACTTAAATAGCATTAATATCCAATGCAAACAGGGCCCAGACCATTTCATTCATACCGACCTACATCCAGCGAATCTATTAGTAAAACACACTAAACAAGGGATTAAATTGACCGGAGTAATTGACTTTGGTGATGCTATTATTTGTCCCGATCCCGTATTTGAGTTTACATCTCCAGGAATGTTACTCGCGCTAGCCGATAAAAATGTGTTTATTCACTTTTTACAGGGATATGGCTTTGACTATAGTAATGCACAGGAGCTAGTCGAGCAGTGTATGGCATTGTCTTTGCTGCGCCATACAGGCGAGCTCAACTACATACTTAATACCGTCCCCAATGCTAATACTACTGCGGGCTGGAAACAGTCTGAAAAATACCTTTTCCCACTGTGTAACTCAAACGTGATTGCGTAGTACTGCACGGGTAATGGTAGAGAGAATAGCGACAATATGAACTTGTAACGTTTACAAGTTCATATTGAGATGCGAGCTTACTTGACCTCGCCCTTCTCCGTAATAGGTTGCTCAGCTTGCTTATCAGTTTGTGTATCTGTGATTGGTAACTGACTCAGGGCATTTGTCTCTGCCAGCTTTGACTCACACTGATAGGCATTAGCCATCATGGTTACAGAGCCCATAAAGCCTAACGGTTCGTAGAGATAAATAGTGTCAGCACCAAGCTTGGCAGCCTTAATACGCATTTCATTGAGTGTGCCCCACACCATATCTTTATCGGCATGTAGCCAATAATCATAAAAATGACCTTGAGAACCAATTACGGTGCCTTTGTGAGCGCAGCCAAGTAACGCATCAGTGTCATCCCACAATACTTTTACAGTGTTAGATTCATCCGTTGGAAAGGTGATACAAGCGCTAAGGCTTGAGCACATCAGTGCGATGGCAGCCAGTTTTACAAATTTCATGGTTTACAGTCAAAATTAAAAGGGAGGCGATAATATAGGCTTTATCGCGCTTTTGGAATCCCCCCTCTATGACATTTTTATACAAGGTGATCTTGCTAACAAGAGCGCTTTACTCTCCGGCTAAGCGCAAGTTATCTAACCACTGCTTGATAACGGGTCTTACTGCAGGGTTAACAACGACGCCCATATGAGTCACATCATTTAGCAAGATGACTTCAGCGCGAGTGTACTTTGAGATCTCCGGTTCAAATTTCTCGGCTATATTTGACTCATCCATTGTGCCAACTAACACTAATAATGGCTGCGTTATCGCATTGAGATCTTGCTTATAGTTGCGTGGAGCAAAAGCGGTATTAAGGCGATGGGTGTACGACAAGGTTTCAGTTCCGTTACGGACCTCTTGTGGCATATTAAAATCAATCGCAGTTAAATAATCAAACCTATGAATGCCGATATGATTTAGCATGCTGAGCCCTACAATTCTCAAAGTATAGGGCAGCGCCCATCCACCAGAGTTAGGGCGCATGGTAGGCGCGTTATACTTAAGATATGGAGAAAGCAAAATATAGGCATCAGCTTGCTTACCGTATTGGCTTCCCGCAAAGCTTACCGCCAGCCCGCCCCCAGAAGAGTGCCCTGCAATAATCAGCTTGCAGCCTGGGTTATCGTTTTTAATCTGTTTTATCAAATCGGCTAAGTCATCTTCCATCTGCCCAATATAATCGACATCGCCTCGCCTTTTTGGGGCGAGCCCATGGCCTCGAAGATCTGGCGTGTATACCTGAGCGAGCCCTTCAGAACTGAGATATTTGGCTAAAGGAAACAGATACTGGCTATGCCAGCCTGAACCATGCAAAAAAATAATGACCTTGTCAGTTTGCGCCTCGTAATGACGATACGGCAATCTTTCACCATCTCTTGTTTGATAGGTTTTTAGCTTTGGCAGTTCTGCATCACCTGCTGACTTACCATAGGTCAACTCATCAAAAGACAGGCTACTTTTAGCCATAGCGGGCTTGAACCACTGACCAAAAAAAACACAGCTAAAAGCGATGACGAAATAAATCACAACCGAAATGAGTATGAAGTTAAAAATACTCAACAACACTTTATCCATCTAGCCTCCAACTTTCTTAACTAATTCAATAAAGCTACTGTAAATCTATCCTTTCAAAGGTAGTACATAAACTTCAATTTGTAGCCATAGATTGCACTGTCAAAACCAAGTTAACTTTCACGTCATATACTTAATGAAGTTGGAACAGGATGAATACCTAAATATCCTGTTTAATAAAAAGAAGAGTGAGGTGTAAATCATGCGTAATACCGTTAACGGATTTACCCTAATTGAATTAGTTGTCGTCATTATTATCCTTGGCATTATCAGTGTTATTGCAATCCCTAAATTTATCTCCTTTGAAGATGAATCACGTGATGCGGTTATGAAGCAAGCTCTGGCCTCGGTTAAAAGTGCAATCAGTCTTGTTCGAGCCAAGGGCAGCACTGCCTCAGCTAAAGACTGCAATTCGAGTAATAGTCGATTAGCCACTTTTAAGTCTGTTGATATCAATAATGTGCAAATCTGTGTCGATCCGATACAAGGATTTCCCCATATCGATCTATTTCCCCGCGGCACAGAGTCTGAACAAATTAATGCCATGTTGGACTTAGATAATAACTTTGATCAGGTTTGGTGGTCGGGCGGGTTTTACTTGTACCCTAAAGGGATCACTGATGACCAATCTATGAATTGCTATATTTTTTACGACTTTGATACTAAGACAACTGAAATGGTAAACACTGATTGTTAGATTAACAAAAGATAAGCTAGCCAATATTGCGACCTTGTTTATTCTCATTTAACCGCGAGTCATTTCATGCTTTTTACTATTGAAGCAACCAGTCTTAATCAGCTGCAGTAAAACAAGTATTTTTCAACCGCTATAAAGTAAAAAGTCCGGGAAGTTAACTCCCCGGACTTTTTATTGAGTCACAATATTAACAGCTACTCGCCGCCATTGGTTGCCTTATATTCAGCTTCCCATTTAGGCACAACTTTCTCGATAAAGATGGCTTTGTCAGCATTCATCTTATCCATATCCATGCCTAAAAGAGCCTGCGCTTTAGCTTCAGTTGAAATATCTGGAATAACGACTGCAGTCTTAACACCTTGAGCCGCTAGTACTTTTTCAAGTTTACTGCGGGCTTCAGAGGTTTTAGCTAATGATGTTTCTAAAATACGCAGGCCTTCTTCCGGTGCATGAGCGGCGATACCGTGTGAGGCAATGGCAAAGTCCCAACGCCATTGAGCATGACGGATATCGGTTAACGCAGCGGCCATTTGCTGCTCTGTTGCTCCCGCTTTCCAAGCTGCTGCGGCCTCGAAATGAGCTTTCACCAATGCGTCTTCCGCCTTAAGCTTCAGGGTATTAACCTTATCTTTATTGGCCTGCACTAGCCCTTGTAACTGATCTTTGGTTTGCTCGTGACAATTTGCACAGGTAAATTCAAATTTATCAAACGGATTACCAACATTATGGTCCGTGTATTCCTTACCCTCTGCATCGGTTATCCGTGGCATATGACAATCAGTACAAGAGACGCCCATCTCACCATGAATTCCCTTTGCAGTGGTCTCATAGCCTGGATGTTGAGCTTTTAACATTGGTGCTTTAGATAGTTGATGGGTCCAGTCTTTGAATTTCAGCTTGTCATAGTAAGCTTCCATCTCTTCAACAGAGGTACCATCATCCCAAGGAAATTTGACCCAATTTGGTTGTTCGGCTGTTTTTTCAAAGTAGTACTCCACATGGCACTGGCCGCAGACCATATTTTGTTTTTCGCTCTTCTCTGCCTTATCAAACGGTGTGCCTATTGCAGCGAATGCGCGTTCGGCAAAGGGTCGTGCAATTCTCAACTTAGATGTTCCCGGCTTATGACAGTCGGCGCAACCTAATACATTAACAATTTCAGGGCCACCTTTAGCCCATTTACCCTTGAAGTATTCAGCTTCGCCCTCACCTTCAATCAAGCGCGGCACATCAGGGCTTTTACAGCTCCAACATGCCATCGGCATAGGGCCTTCATCCGCTTTCATCGGCGCTCCGGTTCTTAATGTGCTCCTGATATCTGTAATCACATACTGGTGCCCTCTAGGAGCGTTGTAATCCTTGGAAAAACCATAACCAGCCCAAAGGATGACCAAGTTAGGATCCGCAGCTAATGCATTGGTAACCTCTTTGCTCTCTGACGTTTTTTGCCAACTCTGATATTGCTTTGGAAAGCGCTTCTCGTACTGGGCATTATCTGCAGGATTTGTTTTAGCTATTGCTCCAGCACTTAATATGCTGATACAAACTCCGGCTATCAAGGGTACTTTGTATGCTTTCATAAGGTATCCATCCATAGTGTAAGGGTATTTAGATATATAAAATGTAGTCGCTGGGGACTCATTGTCAAAAGCTACAGCAAATTAATTTTCTTTTTTATTATCAAAGGGGATTTTGAAAGAAACCGATAATTGAAACCACTAAAAACACCCTATATAACCGCAGTGTTTTATAACTAAAATTGGCAATGTTTTACTACAAAAATTTGAAGACTAAGGCAACTTTTATCTACACTTAAATTTAACCTGTCTTTGTCTACAATAAGTTGAAGTTGACTAGGTGCGAGCTCTGTTAATTAGAGCCCTATTAATTAGGGTCTAGCTAATTAGAGCTAATAGATTAGAGTTTGATTGATTGGAGCTCAGATAATTAGAGTAGAGTGAGTCCAAATAGAGTTAACCTGCTTAAGGGGGCAATATTGAACATTGATATCTCTGGCAAACAAACTATTTCCGTGTTTCAGCTAACAGCAGTGTTCAGTATGTTATTTGCCTTGGTTGGCTTTAGCTATAACGTCTGGCGCATGGAGATCACCGAGTACAATAGTAATGTGCGTTCGGCCAGTTTTGAACTGCTGCTACAGCTTTCAGAGTTGGAATCTATCGTGTATGCCGCCCATTACGATCAAGATTTGGTTTTAGGTAATCCACGTAAAGGCTGGGTAAAGGTCAATTTGATTGCCGACTTGAGCATGATAACAGAGCCAGGGCTCAGTGTTGCAGCCGAGGAGCTCAAACTGAGCTGGCAATCAAATTGGCAGCAGCTGACCGATGATGAAGCCAGCGCACAAGCGGTAGTGACCCAAATTGATGAGACACGCGCTAGAGTGCGTCAACTGCTCAAGCAGTTAGATTGAGCCACAATCCAACTGAATCAACATCTAGAAGCCAGCACTTAGACCTAAATAACTCGATTTACTTAACTGCGGCAACAAAGGCAATCTCAAGCAGGTAGCTAGGGCCTGCCAATTCAACTTTCAAACAAGCACGGCTCGGCGCACAACCTTCAGGTAACCATGCCTGCCAAGCCTGATTAAATACCGCTACGTTAGCAAAATCTGTCACATAAATCGTCACAGATAACAGACGAGACTTGTCACTGCCAACACTGGCCAAGGTTGCTTCAGCTTGAGCAAAAACCTGCTCAGTTTGGCTCAACATATTGCCTTCAACATCGGCGGCAATTTCCACAAAATGCACCATGTTATTGAACACAGTTGCATCGGACCAGTTTGCACATGGGTTAACGCGTTGAATATCCATTTTAAACCTTCAAAAAACTCATCGAAATAGAGCTTGGATTTTAGCAGAATTACGTTATTTACCTAGATAAATTGAGCAGACAGCTCCAATATGTTGCTCCGCGCACATAGCGCGATAGGCTTTGATGCTAACATGACTTATCGGTGTTATTTCAGCTTTTGATAATTAAACAATATGACCCTAAGACGCTCATTAGGCCAGCAGTGGAGTAAGTCCATTCTTGCCCACCGCTTAGCACTCACACTGCAAAAATCAGCTAACGTTGTGCAGCTATTTGGCGGCGCCACCTCTCTTAGCACTGTGACCAACACCATTTCAGCATTGGTTTTTATCGAAGGCGAGCCTGTATGGTTGCCTCCAATGGAGAGCAATGAACAAAGCCCACTCGCTAATGAGCTTGCTCTGCACTGTTTGTTTACAGCCAGCCGCTTGTTATTTGTCAAAGAGATTGAGCAAGGTGAATTAAGCCAATCGGAACATTTAGTGTTAACTATCGGCTACCAATGGAGTCAGTCACTATTTAACAGTGAACCTGCTAGCCAAGATCCCGATGCACCACTGAATGATGATGCTAAGCAGCTTTGCCAGCTACTACAGACGATTAATTCTCAGCTTGAAAAAGTGCGTAATGAAAAGCGTCAGTCGAGTCGCAATATGGGCGGTTACCGCTAAGGCTTTATACCCTGTCGCGCCCAAAATAAAGCGTTATAAAAAAAAGCCCGTAAATCAAATTTACGGGCTTTTATTATTTAAAGTGTCACACTCAATGCATTAACGAAATAATCGTTTATCAAGCGCTAACACCTGAAAGTCTTGTTGCATCTGCAGCAAGAAATCGGTGGTTAGCAATGCTAGCCCGCGATAAAAATCAGTTTTAGCATGCGTGCTAGCCAGCTCACAACAACGAAACGCCCAAGGCAATAGATGCTGTTGTAATAGCACCTGAGTAAAACGGATTAACGCTTGGTTATCGGCTTCAACCTGTAAGCGACCAAAAGTTTGATCGAGTACCGCGAAGAATAGTCCGATATGATCCACGGGTTGCTTATAATCGAGTTGCAACTCAACACCGTGGGCACGATAAAAATCCATCAGCTCAACCGTGGTTCTGTCATTAATCAACTGCTCTTCACACAGGTAAACAGAGCCTTGCGGCACAGCTGTCGGTTCGCCTGGTCCAAAGAAAAGTTGGCCATAATCTAGCTTTAAGGTAATTAATGCCTTCTCTGCAGCTTCCGCGCTCACCTCATTCGACCATTGCTGTAAAAAACTTCCCAACAATTGGCGACCAGTGCTATTTTCTTGGCGATGGCTAAATTCAGGCCAGCTGCCAGCCACATCACACTCTTTTAGCCCATTGATAAAATCGGCCTCAGGATAACGAATAAGGCAATGATGCAGTATTCGCGCTAGCCCTTGGTACTCGACAAAGTCCACAGCAATAGATGAGTGGGCTAAAGTTGATGGTGTAAGCGCTGATGGTGTTAACGGCTGCGTTTTTGAAGACATAATTTACCTTACAAGTTAAGCGGGCCTTGCAGCCCGCTCTGCTTGTGATCATTAAATACTAATGCGTGATAACTTAAATAACTTAAATAACTTAAATAACTTAAATAACTTAAAAGTAAGTTAGATAACTAACCAATAACTGAAATTATACTTCAGTTGGGTTAAGGATATCGCCGCTTTGTCCGCCATTCACGTTAGCCTTAATAATAAGGTTTGGTGAAGTGATTGACTCTGGTGGCAGTGGTGCAATGTGACCATCGCCGTTACCGTATTTAGCGCGTAAGTTATCCATAGTGTCAAAGTCTAGTGCACGTAATGGGCAAGACTCAACACATACAGGCTTACGGCCATCAGCGATACGCTCAAAACAACCATCACACTTGGTCATTACTTTACGTTCACGGTCAATTTGCGGCGCATCGTATGGACATGCACGAGCACAGCTCTCACAACCGATACATAGGTCTTGTGCAACGTGTACTAGACCATCTTCACGGCGTTTATGCATCGCGCCTGTTGGGCACGCTTTAACACACACCGGCTCAGAACAGTGGTTACAACCAATTGACATGTAGTAAGCAAATACACTTTGCTCAAAACAGCCATTTTGGCCTTCAGTCCACTGTCCACCACCGTATTCGTACACGCGGCGCCAAGTCACACCATTTAGCGCAGGTACGCCATTTTGTTCAGGATTGGTATTGTTACGGATCTCGTTACCTTGACGGTCTTTACAAGATACATGACACGCTTTACAGCCAGTACACTTAGTGCTGTCGACGTAAAAACCGTATTGAGTTGCTTCAGTCATAATTAACTACTCTCTTAAATCTTTTTAATGGCAACACGAATAGTGTGCTGTGGGTTACCTTTAGCGACAGGGCTAGGCTGGTAGCGAGTTAGCGAGTTGATTGCGCCACCTTCGTCAACGATGTGGCCAGTGCTGCCTCGCTTGTTGCCTGGGTTGTACCAAGCACCTTGTCCTAGGGCAAATACACCTGGAGCAACACGTGGTGTGATACGTACCGTCACTTCAATTGAACCACGCCCGTTGTACATCTCAATCTTGTCGCCAGAGCTTAGTCCGTGCTTAGCGCCGTCCATTGGGTTAACCCAAACCGCATCTTCTACCGCTTCACGTAACCAAGGTACGTTATGGTAGCTTGAATGTGTACGGCCCTTAGTGTGGTAACCCGCTAGCTGAATTGGGTAATCCTCTTTAGTGCCTTCATCTTCATAACCGTCCCACGTTACTGTGTACTGTGGAATAGCAGTGATGGTGTCACCCTTAACGCCAGTTGGGTTTTGAGCACTGCTTTCTTGATCCCAGTTAGCCGCGCGCCATGCAAGTTCAGCAGAGTAGATTTCAATCTTGCCACTTGGTGTTGAAAGCGCTTTGCCTTCTTTAACAAAACTTTGCAGTGCAACGTGATTGTCGTTCATGTTCTTACGGAAGAAACCAATGTCTTGTGCTTCTTTGTAAGTTGCCGGGAACGCTGGAGAAACACCGATGTTGTTGCTGTTAGCTTTAGTGCTTTGGTAAAGCTCTTCTAACCACTCATCTTCGTTCTTGCCGTCTCTAAAGCCAGCGCCAACGCCCATCTTGTCAGCAATCATCGCTGCCGCTTCGTACATAGACTTACAATCCCACATCGTCTCAACAGAAGAAGACATTGCAGTTAGGTAGCCTAGAGAACCTGAAGCGTATGAATCGTTAACTAAGTCGTTTGATTCTAACCAGCTAGTATCAGGTAGGATGATGTCAGCGAACTTAGCGCCCGGTGTCATCCAGCAATCACAAGATACGATGAATAAGTCTTCAGCATTACGGAAGATTTCAGCTGTGTTGTTGATTTCTGCGTGCTGGTTTAATAGCGAGCTATCTGATGCAGACAGGATAAACTTAATGTTAGCGCCAAGTGGCGTATCTAAGCCGTCAGTACCACGAATACCGTGGCTACGTGCCGTCATGGTTTCGCCGTTGTTAATCGCTTCAGACCAAGTGAAGAAAGAGATGCTTTCTTTAACTGGGTTGCTACCCGTTGGAATACCCGCACGAGACATGCTGCTCATGTATGGCAGTTCACCGTTTGATGCGCCGCGTGTACCCAATTTTCCGGTTAGCACTGATAGCATGTATAGAGAACGCATGCTTTGCTCGCCGTTTGCTTGACGGTTAACACCTGCGCCCACAACAATGTATGGCGCTTTAGCTGTCATTAGCTTGCCAGCGATGTAGCGGATTTTCTCTGCAGAAATACCACAGATTTTTTCAGCCCATTCTGGTGTTTTAGCATCAGTGTAAATACCTTTACCTAAAATATAGTCTTGGTAGTTCTCACCTGAATTCATCACCTTAGCGTATTCTTGCTTAGTGGCGTCGCCGCTTTGCGCAAAAATTTGCTTTTGCTCTTCAATTGATTCTTTAGTGAAACCAACAGAGTGCTCAAGTACAAACGGGAGAGATTGACCCGCAAAGTTTGCATGGCTGATCATCTCATGAGCAACGGCTTCAGCGAATGCAGCGTCAGTACCTGGACGAATAGGCAACCAGCTTGACTCTTTACCTAGCATAGAGTCAGTGTAACGAGGGTCGATCATCACCACTTCTAGGCCGTTGTTCTTTTGTAGTGCTTGTAGGTAATCGTAACCTTCACCAGAACCCGACTGACGGATTTCGCTTGGGTTGTAAGCAACGCCTAGGAAAAAGTCACTGTCTTCGATAGTGATGGTTGAAGAACCGCTTGTACTACCGGTACCGAAGGTGTGCTTCGCCGCTTCCATCTGCTGCGCCCAAGAGTAGTTACCGTAAGCATTTAGGCAGCCACCGTTGAGGTTAAATAGACGGTTAAAACAGGCATTTGATGCAAAACCATAGTAAGCACCAGAACCGTAGCTACGAAATACTGACTTAGCGCCGTTTTCTTGTGCGTAAACTGCAGACAGTTTTTCAGCGATAATGCTAGTTGCTTCGTCCCAGCTAATAGGTACGAATTCAGCCTTACCACGCTCGCCAACACGCTTCATCGGTGTTTTTAGGCGGTCAACAGCGTAGTTTCTTTGACGTAATGAACGGCCACGAGCACAAGCGCGAACTTGATGAAGACCATAGTTGTCTTCTACTTCGTGATCGGTTTCAACGCGCGTCACGATACCGTCTTTAGTAAAGACCTTAATTGGACAGTTAGAACCACAGTTAACTAGACAAGATGACCAGTTCACCACTTCGTCAGTCACTGGCGGCTGTGGTGGAATAACATTGGCATCATCAGAGCTAGAATTACAGCCGGTAACTGTTGCAGCGCAGCCCAGCGCAGCACTCATTTTTAAGAAACTTCTACGTTCCATAATCTTGTTTTCCTCAAACTTATTAATATCTGACTCGACCTATTTCAGCTTGTAGCTGAAGGTCAACATCAGTTGATGGGCGTTGTAATTGTGGTTCAGGTCACCCAAAGTGATTAAACCTGGAATGCTACCTTGGGTAACATCGGCACTGTCGGTATCAAAATAACGTTCAAACTGGTAAGCCAGCTTGACTGCCATCTGCTCAGAGATCAGGTATTGACCATATAAGCTCACACTGTGGTTATAGGAGTAATAACTGCCATAGCTGTTGATATTAGAGCTGTCGGTGTTGTAACCATTAACACCTGTATTGCTAGATGAATTAGCAAATAGGTAATCACTACCTAAAATTAATCTGCCATCCATTAGCCCTGAATAGGTCGCGCCTAAGCCTAAGTTAATGAATTCATCATTAATCTCTGTGTGCCACATTGAGGCCTGGTCACCGCTTTGATCTGAATCAATCCACTGTTGGCCAGCAAATGCATACACAGATAAAGGCGCTGTGATTTGGGCATGAACGTTCATGTCATAGCCGTAATCTTTTGCCTGAGTTAGACCTATAACGGTGGCGTCATAGTCGTCATTGGCGTAGTAAGTGCTAACATCGAAGGTCAACCACTCAAGCGGCGCATAACTTGCTCTAGCGTTAACTTCAGTGCGTGTGCGATCGGCAAGGTTATACTTGCGCATCAACGATTCAGTCTCGTCGCTAGTTAACTCATTGGCTTGATAGTCACTACCACCACGCTGGCCATAGCTCACACCAAAATCTAGGGTTAACTTGTCAATCGCACGGATGTTTAGCTTGCTCCAAAACTCGTTGTCACGGGTTTCTTCACGCTCACCATAGCTGCGTTCAACTTGCTTATAGTCGTAACCGGCCTGTAGGCGGTAACCACTAGCAATACGGTAACTTGCGTTGGTTTTGAAGGTTTGGCGCTCAATATCCATTGGGGTGTTTTGTTTAAACGCACCCGAGATAGAATTAAATTCATATTGAGCGAAATCAAATACCGATGAGCGGTTATCACGCTTACTGTAATCGTAACTCGCGCCTAGACGTAAGCGGTTACTGACTCGTGTGCTAGCGGCTAAATTGCTAGTTAGCGTATCAACCTGACCATCCCAGTTTTGAATTGGGTTGCCGCTCATCTGTACTAAGTCTTGGTCTTGGATCATACGACCCGTTACTACACGACCGCTAAATACACTCGATGCCAAACGGTACTGGCCTGATAACGACACTTGGTGTGCTTGGTTATCTGGTGTAGCGCTGTAGACGTCATAAGCGTATGGCAGACTCAAATCACTCATATGGTTGTTATAACGTGAGCCGTTGTAGCTCAGTTCTGACAACCAGTTAGCGCCATCAAGCACAACACCTGCACTGAAATTATCTGTCGTTTCATCGACAGCTTCAGCAAAGTTTGTTGGGCTTGGGCTAGTTAGACTTGCACTGCGGTGACCGGTTTTATCTTCACGGTCGAAACGTGCGTAACTGTTTAGTCCTAGTCCCATGACCTCTGAAAAGTCATATTCAAAGCCGATACCGCTACGCTGTCTTTGTAACTCTAAATCCAAAACACGGGTCTGCTCACTTGGTGTTAGCATGCCGTCGTTTTGCCAAAGATTAGTGGCCGCATTGCTCGCTTGGTTGGTGGTAATCGTCTGGAAATCCAGATCCAGCTTGTAATGACCACTCTTACCCGCCTCCATGCTCACAAAGCCATTGTCCATACCCAATTGATGGGCTTGAACGTTAGCTTTATAACCATTTTGCTGATAAGCAAGGTCGCTATTTACACCTGCAATCGCGCCGTCCTTGCCTGTACCAAACTGGTTCATAGCATGGTTATCATCGGCATCGATAGCGCCAACACTTACCCCAACGCTACCCGTGTAGCCTTGGGGTTCGACACAACGTTTACACTGATAACTACTGGTTTTGATGTTAGCTGTATTGGCATTTTGAATGCCAAAATCTGCAGCCATTGCGCCGCCGCATGTGCCTAACAACGCCAGAGTGATCAGGTTTAGTGAAAAAGGTTTAATTGAACGCATAATAGTCACTCCTAGACTTAACGGGCAAAGTTGCTGCCAGCAGGATGGTTAGAACCATGGATCTTGCTGTGACAATTTAAACAACTCTTACCTGCACTGAATGCATCTAGACCCGCCTGACTTGTCATACGGCTTGCATGACCGTCATCGGCGTGACATTGCTGACACAACTGAGGAGTGCGAGACTTAAGTAAGTTGTCGTTAACACTGCCGTGCGGCGTGTGACAGCTTGAGCAGTCTTCCATTACAGGCGCATGTTCCCATAAGAATGGGCCACGCTTGTCGGCATGACATTCTGCACAAGTCTCATTTAGGCTTGGTTTAATCAGCGCACTTTCGGTCATAGAACCATGAGGGTTGTGACAATCAATACAGGTCATCTGGTCCCACTTCATTGGGTGAGATGAGCGCTTGTTCATGTCGGCTTTTGCGCGAGTGTGACATGAAGTACAGGTGTCATTTACCGTTAAACGGTCAAGTGCAGGATCTTTTGCGGCATGAATATTATGACAATCACTACAAGCGACTTCTTCAAGGTTATGAGTGCTGTTATGCCATGACATTAGATTAGGGTCGTTATGACACCCCTCACACACACTGTTTTGGCTTGCGGCAGATAATTTACTGTCTGGTGCAAAGCTAATCATTGGTTCTTTGCCACCACGATTATGCTTACCCAGTGGGCCATGACAGGCTTCACATTGGATGCCAGCCATAGGTGATTTGCTATTGCTCATGTCACCGTGAACGCCATCAAAGATCTCCATGACCTTGGCACTCTTCTTATGACACATAAGGCAAGAATCCGCTCCTTTGGGAGAGTATTTACCTTCGCTGAACTTCTCTGCTAACTTTTGTTCGAGTTGTGCTGAATCAAGCTTATCCCAAGGAGTCGCTTTGGCAGGAACAACACTGATAAAAAGAGTGAGTAAACTTGTAGCCATTAATTTGGCCATAAAATTCACTGACTTTATGGTTTTTCTGCTAGACATTAACTTACAGGCCGGTTGTATATCGAAGGGGGTATTTTATTCCTTGCAGATATCTAAATTCAAGATTGTGCATATCTACTAATTTACTGAGGCATAAGGCTAACTTTATTAAAAATCGTCTACTGGCTCACAACTTAAAGAGGTAAGTAAGATAGGCCTTTTGAAGTCGCAAAAAAACAAATCAAGTTTATTCAACGGGTTAAGTTATCACTGAGAATGATTATCATCATTGGAGGTTATTAATTTAAATAATCATTGTTAATGATAATGTTTTACTTGATAGGATTTTTGAAGATAGATCACTAAGTTTTTTTCATCGATTCAGCCTTAAGCCAAGAATACCTCATAATAAGTAACCGTATCGGGTAAAAAAACGACATATCAACGTTCATAAAGCAGTCTAACGACAAGCCTTCCCCTGTTTGATACTAAAAAAAGTAGAAACCACAACCTAAACACCTGTACATACACAGATGTGGGGAATTTTAAACTGATGCCGAATGTAACTGCTCGACACGTCATTAGCGTTATCAAGACCTATTTATTGATGAGCGTTATTAGCCTATTATTTTGTTAACGTTCAGATTGACTCACAGGACAAGCTTTGCACTTTTTAAACAATCAGTTAAACAATAAGTTGGAAAACAAGATCCCACCGCCAATCGTCACACTCGTTTTTGCATTCATTATGTGGGCTATTGCACATGTAGGCGTTAGCAGCCCATCAACTGCCCCAGCGCTGTTAAACATTAAGCTTATTGCCACCAGCTCCTTGTTACTGCTAGGTCTGTTATCGGCAATTGCAGGGGTGATCAGTTTTAAACGCGCCAAAACGACGGTTAATCCCTTAAAACCGCAAACCGCATCAGCATTAGTGACATCTGGTATGTACCGCCTAAGCCGCAATCCCATGTACCTTGGAATGGTATTCGCGCTGTGCGCCTGGGCTTGTTACTTAGAATCGATTTGGAGTCTGGTGGGTATTATTGGCTATATGCTTTATATGCAGCGCTTTCAAATTCGCCCAGAAGAGAAGGCGTTAGAAGTTTTATTTGGGCAAGTATTTATCGACTATAAAAGTAAGGTCAGACCCTGGCTATAGCGCCATTGAGTCAGATATAAAGGCCAGAGAAATAGTTAAAGGCAAACATCGGCTATAAAGGGATGTTTGCCTATAGGCAGGCAAAACAAGATGACTAAATAAAGTAACTAAATAAAGTACCTAAATAAGTAACTCTTTCGTCAATTGCAGCTGCTTCAGCCGTTTCTCGGTCAAATCAAGTTGACAGCCCACCATTAAGGGGAAACCCATCGAGCCGTCGGTATGAGTCAGCCTAACCACCTTGCACACATCATTGCGGTACGTTAACCAAGAGGTTTGCGCCTGATTAATTGCTTGAGTTAAGTCAGTATTATTTGTGGCATTTAGGTACTGATGAATAGTATCAATCAGTAACGCTATTTTCAGTTCTACACTGGCCAAGGTTCGCTGCGTGCATTTAACCATGCCCTCAGTGCTGTATGCTTGCTCAGATTGGCAATCGATTCCCGCTGCAGGATCATCACCTAAAATCACAGTACTGACTGTTGTCGGTAGATACCAAGCGCCACCCATGGCTATTTCACGACACTCTCCGGTTGAATAATCGTCAGCTAAAATGAAATCACTACCGTTCCAAATTAACCGCTTTGCCGAAACACAATCGGCTATACCGCGTCCCTTCATAAACTCATCAATGATACCGTTAGCGTAATTTGTCGAACTGTCGGTAATGAACTTAGGCTCAATACTGGGATTATCATCGATAATCCACACTCCGTCGCCATAGTTATAGGCCGCAGACCAGCAAGGTGCTGTTACCACCAGCTGAGTTTTTGCCAACCTAGAAACCTCGAGTTTCAGGTCATCACTATCTGAGGGGACAAAATCACATTGATTGACTGCATATTTTTTCATCCTCCGTTTAAACTCAGGATCGGTTGCCAATCCTCGGTCTTTATCTGTTGTCAGTGTAGCTTGCAGTACCGATGCCGATGTCAGCGGGATTGCAATAACGGGTGCCTGTTTAGGCTGCACAATATCACTTGTGCGCTGGCCTTTTTTTACCATGGCGTAAGGGGTATCGACTAGACCTTGGAAATCATCCATTTTAAGCAACACAGCAGTAGAGCCACTGGTCGATAAATGCCACTCTTTGCCACTGCTGCTAGTAAATGTTATTGAGACGCTCCCCTTCATGGTGAGTGCATTGAGCAACTGACTAACCTGCTGTTGATTAAGCTCCCGTTCACCACTAAAACTAATGCCCTGCTCTTCATAAACAGGTATTTCAGCCCCTAATGGGCTTTGGTAAACGTCATTAATGATCAGTGTGATAGTGTCATTTTGAGCCTGACTGCTACCAGCTTCGTATGAGTTTGCGCCGAATTTAACTTTAGCCTTTATCTGAGCATTACCGCCCGCTTCTCTTTGTAATATGACCGAAACCGGAGCACCGCCATTGTCTTGCGGTTCTTGGTTATAAGAGTGGTAGCCCACTGCACGACAGGTATGGGTATTATCACAGACCACTTGCCAGTCGCCATGAGAAAAACTCTGTTTATCAACCACAGCTGATGCTGATGCTGAAATCAATAATGATAAAAGTCCGACGATACGCATAAAACTTCGCATTATATAAATGCTCCCAAAATAACGACTAAATAAAATGGTCTACGACACAAAATGAAGATTTACCTTAGAGAAACCCGCCGGAATTGATTTTAGCGATTGTTTATCAAACTTGCCCCTAAGAGCTTGGGGATAGTGACACGACTTATCACTACTTGTTGCTATGAAGCTGCAATGTGATTCAATTTCATTGCTACTTTGTGCAATACATCCCAAAACAACGCGCTACCACTCTAGGTGTTTATATTCAATATCGTTACAATCATTCACAGGCTATGGGTAAGCAGCTGTATTTATTATAGAAAGCATACCTAGTCGATTTTTTTATCAGTCACGTCTATTGCTCCCACTATTCACTCATGTAAAAAAGGTCAAGTAACAGCATGGCAAACGCAGTATCTAGGTTGATGCAAACTCAGCTCGGCAAGTATTTGTTTATTATTGCGATCCCTGCTTTGCAATATATAGGTCCCAACTTTTTGATTGGTGTCGTACGTGTCGACCACGAAGGCGTAGGTACGGGTCTGCTGTTTGTCTTTAAGTGCCTGATATGGGTCAGTGGCTTAGTGGTATCGAGCCTGATATTTTCTAAGGTTTTTTATAAAACGATCCGCTTCGGCCTATGGGCAAATAGTCCTTTGGCTATCTTAGTGCTTTTCCAGCTATATCAATATCTGCCCTACATTTTATCTTAAAAATAAGTTCAACGCTTATCGCCACCGAAAACGCTAAGGAACAGCATGACTAATATCTTCGCGCCAAAAACCACTAAGTTACAAAAGCTACTGGGGTATATTTTTATGCTGCTATTAGCACTCATGCTGGTTGCCGTGTTTAGCAACACCTTGGTTAACGACGAAGTTTATGAACAACTCAGTCTAGTCGCTGCCGTGCTATCGGTGCTTTTGCTTGTTGCTATGTTTTGGGGCTTAAAGCAGAAAAATTCGTGGCTAAGAGTTAACCTTGATAATCAGCCTCGTAGCCCTGTAAAGATTATCTTATCTGTCACTATCGGCATTCCCATTTTATTGCACTTTTCATTAGCTAAAGGGTTACCTGTACTACTGCATATCCTGCTCGCCGATAAAGCCATCATGATTGCCACCATCGATGATAAACACTTTGGTTTTTACAGCCGTAGCTGCGATGGCGGCTTATACCTTAGAGGTTATCGATTCTGGGGCAACGATTACATTTGTGGCATTAGCAAACAGGATTGGGATAGTTATCAATCGGGAGACAAGCTCGCGCTATATGGCGATAAGTCACTGATGGGTTTTACCTACCAAAAATACACCCTACTCACCGATGAACTGTTACAACAGATTATTGCCCAATCAGCCGCCTTAAGAGCAGAAGCTATCACGGGCAAAAAACCTATGAACCTTGAACAGGCACGCAAGTTTATTTCTCAAGGTCAATAAAAACAATCAACCCAACATGAGTGCTTGGGCTGACTCTAAACATAAGAGCAATAATATGAGTTTCAACAGCACCTTGTACCTTAAAGATAACGACCTGCCGCTGGACAGCTTTATTAAGCCAAAGGTAACCAAGCTCCACTATCAGCTGACTCGTAACCATCCCGAGTGGTCTGCATTGGCCCGCGCGTTTCCTAATCTAATTGACTTGGAGCTTTCTCATTCAGACAATGTTCCCAGCCGAGTACCAGATGCTGCGTTATTTAGCTGCTTTGATAAACTGGAGTGCCTGCGTGGTTTGGGTCTTCACCTATTTCCTAAGAGCGGACACTTAGAACACACTGCGGCATTAAGCCACTTAATCTTAATCAACTCAGAGGGTGAAACACTGCCACCTTGGTTAAAATCGATAAAAAATATCAGTGGATTAACGCTCGTTAGACCCAGCACGGCGTCCCTTGACGATCTTAATGAATTGCCTTTTCTGTCTACAGTCACGCTAGAACTGCATCATTACGACCATCCCTATGACTTGCCGATTCCAAGCTTCGCGTGTTTGCTTAAGGCTCCCGCCCTAAGCAAACTTGAGCTAGAACTAAGCCCACAAACTCAAGATACGGCCTATCTGACACCTCTAGCCTGCTTGGTCGATTTACCCCAGCACATAGAGCTAAAGCTTAATGTTTATAATCGTATCGCACGCAGTGATGAGCTGAACAAGCTACTGGGAATGTTGCAAAATGCAGAGCTGACTGACAAACAACGACGTCACTACTGGCTGCTATTGTTGGCAACCCCTAAACCCAAAAACCTACAATCTGAAAAACTGGATGCTCGCTTCCATCTGACCTTTATGGAAGCCAAGTTCAATCCAGTTAAGGTGCAGGCACAAGCTTGGCTACGTACCCGCGCACAAACCGATGCACAGCGCCGACCTTTAGGCTCTGATAGCGTGTTGTTTATCTGTGGAAAAAGCGGTTTTAAGGCGACAGAACTCAAAGATAAATCCACCGAACTGGGCTTTATGCTCAGTAAAAAGCTCGATAGCAAGGTGACCCATATTCTATTAGGCAGCAACCCTAAGCAGACCGCCGCCATCGATGTTGAGCAACACTTGATTATCGACGATACGGTGCTCAGCCAATGGTTCAGCACCGATGCACCTAAGTTTTTGCAACAGACAAGCGCCGCGCCGATGCTGGGCAATGTTCTGGATATGCTAGGTTCACCGGACGAAACCAGTCATCTAGTCGCGGTCACTATGCTTGAGCAAGGTGGCATTACATCTGAGATGCAGTTGCCGCTATTTTTAATTATTAAAACCACCGATAACAAAGCATTACGCAAGCAGATCCAGACGTTACTTGCAGGTCTCGGCGATAATGTATTCCAACTGGCGGTGCAAGATAAGGTGATGTTTGATGGCAAGATGCGCGAATTGGATAAGCATGGTGACCCACAAGGTGAAGGCCCGGTCTACAAAAAACTCAAAGGTCTAACCAAGCGCTGGGGCAAAGCCTTATGTGACGAGTTTTCATTGCTGTATTTCAACCGCTTCGGCGAAGGGTTGTTGTGGCTATTGAGTCAAAAAGAAGAGTTAGCCCTCCGTCAACAAGCCATTGAAGCTCTGATTGAGGGAGAGCGACTAAACTGGCATAAAGGCTGTGGCTTTGAACGTATGTTGACACAAGGCGATGACGAGCATCGAGTTAACTGTCATCTCAAACCACACATCTTTCTATGTCATGATGTGCTTCATAATGTCAAAGTGCCATTGCCAACAAAACTGCCAAGTAAAACACGCATTACAGAGCTGGATCTGCATAACTGCTTACTCGGGGAGTTACCAGCCAATATCGTGCACTATGAAGATGTCACTAAGCTCAACTTACACTTCAATCATTTAAGTTCGCTGCCAGCAACATTAGCCATTCTGAGTAAAATAGAAGATTTGGATCTCTCCTATAACCATTTCGATGAATTTCCGGCCGTGCTGGTTAAGCTAACGAATCTGAAACGGCTCGATCTGCGCCGCGCTCGCCAACCCGCTGGACGTATATTTAGCTACCACTATGACACAAGCCAAGGTTATCAGCCTATTCGCGCACCACAAGCTTTTCGCGAGGCCTTTCCTGACTGTGAGATTTTAGAAGATGAATAACCGCAACGAATAGCAACTTAGATTACAACAGTAAACCGATATGGTGGTCCGTCAATGAGAGCACCATACTGGCATTTTTAATTCGGGAATAATGAAGTATTTTATGGTTATTGTATGAAAGTAATGTTTGTAACTTTATTGGCGATATTTATCAGCGGTTGCTCAACGGTTGTTTCTAAGATTCCATCTAATAGCGCCATGGGGATACCATACTCCGGCACTAAATATGCGTTGGTTAATACGTTCAATTGTAATTTACTTGTTTTAAAAGAGTCTCCGCCATTACTCATACTTTCAATCCCTCTGTCTGTGGTAGACCTAGGCAGCTCTGTGGTGGCCGATACGGTATTATTACCGATAGATTTATTACCTCTTGATAGTAATCAAAATTATAAACAGAAAAATAGTGTGTGTACCTTCCATCTTGATTGGCGTTAACGACCGTTAACCATAATAACCAAGCCTAACTAATAAGAATAAATCATGATCCTAAAAAGACTCACGCCAACCCCATTGCGATCGATAACATTAACTATTGCTGCGGGTGTACTGTCAGGTTGTAGTCTGCTACCAAGCAGCATTGAAAAACAAACTGAAATAGAAACCCTGATGCTCGACTTAGGCAGCTGTCAGTTCGATGACAATGATCGCAAAGCCATGTATCAAGCGGCAAGTGCAGGTAACCGACTGCCCTTCCCGCTTCTGCTTTGTGAAGGCAAACGCAGTGAGTCTTTTAAGCAGCGCTGGTTGCAAAGTCGTCGCAGCGTTGATTACAAGGTCCTTGGTAGTTATTTTGAGGGCAGCTCTGGTGCTAATGATGCAGGTTTCGGCGCCGCGCTTATCGAGATCACCATGCCAGACTGGGGCGCCGTATGTATCGATTTAGGTTATGACGATACAACCTGTGATCATTTAGTTTATGGCATTAATGCGCCGCATATCGATAAAGTGTCCGAGCAGAAATCCCTGCAGCTACAGCTTTATCAAAATAAAATGGCGTTGGTAACAAGCATTCCACTTATAAAAGACACCATATTAATGCCGCTCAAACATAATGCCACTGGTCAGTTAATCGCTAATTGGGTAGAAGATGCTGGCGCACAAAGAGCCAATAAAGCGCTAGCCGATAAACTTGGCGAAGTGGTTAGCAATAACGGTAGGCCATTACCTATCAGCAGTTATAACTTGCAATATGATTTGCTACAGCAGCAAGATTTACCCGCCGAGTATCAAGGCGTGTTCTATTACGCGACGCCGCAATATATCGATTACAGTCCACGCCCTTTACCTGAGTACTCAATTCCACTTAGAAATGGCGTACAGGTACGCGGCTATAAAACCACTATTTATCGCGCCTACCCATATTAATAAGATGGTTAACACAACTAAAGAGTACTTATGAAGCAAACCCCGAAACAACTGTTAATTGTTGCAGCATTTCTGCCGATGATGACCTTTAGTGCCAGTAGCTATGCTCAGGCCAGTCTTGAGCAAGAAAACGGTGAGCAAGAAAACTTTGAACCTGAAAAGAATCAACAACAAGATTGCAGCTTAAATCAGTTAAGCAGCGTACTCGATTTTGATGCCGCCCTAGTAACCAGAAAGTACGGGCTAAGTTTAGCGATAGACAATACAGTCTGCAGGGTGTTGCCTCATAACAAAGAGCAAGCATTACTGTCTTACTTTCAATACTATCAATCAGATGAAGATGGCTATTTTAGTAATCTGTGGCGAGTACTATTGGTCAATCGCTACAGTAACAAAGTCGAAGCCAGCTATACGGGTGTGATCCAAGAAAGTAGCACTATAAAAAGTCACTCTGACAGTAATAGTATTGATAGCCGCCAATACGCTCTGAGCGACAATACTCAAGCATTTGGGCTGATCCTCGATCTTGCTAACTACGACACCTCACCACAGGAACAAGCGTACCGCGCATTTAAAACTAGTCGCTTTCTCACCCTGTTTGTACAAGAGGGCGACAAGCTGCGCCCGGTGCTCAAACATCTACCGCTGGATTACGAAATAGAAGCTGCTGATACAGGCGGTAGTAATGGCGGAGTTTACCTGCATTATGGCGTACAAGGCACTGTTGAGCTGTTACCAACCACCAGCCATGGCTACCATGATTTGAAATTAGTGACTCAGGGGCAGCAGTACCGCACTGACGGTGAATACGATCAGGTAGAGCCCATCAATTTTAGCAACGAGCTTAAATATGATGGTAAACGTTACCCGGTTATCACTGAGCGACTCCCCGCCCCAGAGTTTTGGCAAATAAACCAAAACCAAGTAAACCAAACCCAAGTAAACCAACTTGGGGTGAACTTTTTAGGCGAGAGCAACGATGAGAGCGAGAGCAGCCATGAAAGTGCTTCGCAAACCAATCCAAACAGCAGTCAAGCGGAGAGCCAAAATGCTAACTAATAAGCCTTCTTTCACCCCATTCGGCTACAGATTATCCGCTCTATTTAGCAGCACCCTTTTGACTTGCGCGCTTTTGACTTGCGCGCTTTTGACTTGCACGCTAGCGTTCTCGCCAGCAAGCTACGCCAAGCAAGCGTGCAGCACTGATGCCCTTGAAGCGATGGAAAATGACAGTGGTTATTTTCAAGGGCTCACAGCAGCAGTGTGTAAGCAGCTACCTCATCAAGAGCAATTTACCATGGGCGCGTATTTACAATGGACTGACGGTAGCTTTGTTGGCGAAAGGCGTTATACGCTGCGCACGGTGATTATGGACACGCAGACTCATGAGGTTATCGCCCGTCATACAGCAAGTTTAAGCGAGCGCCCAGGATTAACGATTGTTGCCAATCCCCAAACAGACAATGCTACAGAGAATGCTAATGGTACGCATAGTGCCGACAAGAAAGAGCAAAGCACGCCTGCACTGTGGATTGATACCGCCAACTATAAACTTAACAATGACACACGCGCATTAGGTGTGCGAATGATGGCGCAGCAGCGTCCAGAGGGTTCTGCGCAATATGAGGCCGACTACCTCAGTTTATTTGTTCACCAAGGGCATTTTTTAATTCCAGTGGTCAACAACCTGCCTTTATATTATTGGAAAATGTGGCAAGGCGATCCTAAGGCCGAAGATATGACTAATTTCATCATTGAGTCAGGCAAAGGCGCACTGCATATTGAGCCTAAGCAAAACAAAGGCTTTGCCGATTTAAAGCTAATTGTAAAGACCAAGCTATCAGGCGCTTTACCTCAGGCCACAGATACAACACAGAGCCGCACCATTATGACCCGATTACGATTTGATGGTGAGCGCTACTACATTATCGACTCGGAGTTTGGCGACGCGCGAGATTGGCAAAGCACGGAACAATGGTGGAAACGCTGGTAGACCTCAGCGCGAGGCCTTGACGCTTTTTTAACTAGAGCAATCAAGCTGCGCTTGATAAACGTCGTGGCGCTTCGCCCCTTTCTGTTGTTAAGAGCCGAGCCAAGTATATATTAAGAGAGTATATATTAAGAGAGTATATATTAAGAGAGTATATATTAAGAGAATATATATTAAGCCATCCATTATAAATCAACAAGATAATGCTAGTTTTCACTTTTTGATTTCCGAAGAAAACAACATGGCCATCCATATTTATTCCACTTTAATAGAGTCTACAAAATAATCGGGGTGACTGACATACAGTCCCAAGCCTCAAAACCATATTTCTGTGGTGGTACACTAACATTAAGCGTAAAACCGTTTTCAATCACTTAAATTTCGGCTATTTCACCAGTAAGCAAGTAACAAAAATGCCGAACATAGGTTCGGAAG
>NZ_JBRILQ010000031.1:0-59434 GCF_052977045.1 Shewanella sp. 125m-7 | reverse complement strand
CTAGAACTTAGAACTTAGAACTTAGAACTTAGAACCTAGAACCTAGAACTTAGAACCTAGAACCTAGAACCTAGAACCTAGAGCCGGACACTTTCCTCATATCGGACATTCCTTATATAAATCGGACACTTTTCAACAGTGTCCGCGGACACTTTTGTGGGTATCCTCGTTCTTTAATGTGTTAAGTCACTGTTTATAATTGGTTTGTTGTTTTTGGCACGCTGATTGTATTAATAAACCTATCGAAAGCGATAATGGCTTAGAACGGACACTTTAGGAAAAGCAGATGATTCAGGATACTAGCGGACAAGACACCATAAAGCAGCCAAGTAAGGCGGGTAAGTTCAAACGTCCGTTGATGTTTGGTATCGCGGCATTGCTTGTTTCTGGTCTCGTTTGGTCGAGCATGGATAGCGCCTCCATTGCCACCTCTATTAAACGTTCTGAACTGCGCTTTGCCACATTAGAGCGCGGCACTCTTATTCGTGATATCCCCACCACGGGCAAGATTGTTGCCGCGAATGCCCCCATTCTTTATAGCCCTGAACAAGGCTCAGTCACCTTAATTGCAAAGCCTGGTGATAGCGTTGAGCAAGGTGAAGTGGTCGCCAGTATCGAGAGTCACAAGTTAACTAACAGCCTTAAGCAACAAGAAGCCGTGCTTGAGGGAATGATAAGTTCATTGGAACGCGCCCGCTTAGAGGCTCGTCGTCAACAGCTTAGGGCGCAGCAAACGCTGGATATGGCCAAGGTAGATTTAGCGGCGGCAGACCGAGAGAGTCGCCGTGGCGATCAACTTATTGAATCTAAATTAATAAGCAGAATTGATTTTGAAAAGGGTAAAGATGATCTGCATAAAGCTAAGTTGCTATTTGCCCATGCAGGCCAAGAAGCGTTGTTGATGAAAGATACCTTAACGTTCGAGCTGAAAAACACTGCGCTGGAAGTTGATCGTCAGGCGCTAGTGGTGAAAGAGCTTGAGCGCCAAGTTGCAGCGTTGAATATTACAGCGCCCGTTGGCGGCATTATAGGTAACTGGTTGACGGAGCAAAAAGCGCGTATTAGCCAGAGCCAACCCATTCTTACCGTGGTTGATTTAAGTGCCTTTGAAGCCGAATTAGCCGTGCCAGAGTCTTATGCCGACGAACTGGGTATAGGTATGGCAGTAGAGCTGAGCTTTGGCTCTGTGACGGTATTGGGCGAGCTGTCTTCTATCTCACCTGAGGTGCGTAACCGTGAGGTGACGGCAAGAGTACGGTTTGAGCAAAACGATAATTTACAACTGCGTCAAAACCAACGTTTATCAGCAAGAGTGCTACTTGAGCATCGTCCTGATGTATTGATGGTCAAGCGTGGCGCATTTGTTACCAGTGGCGGAGGCCAACAAGTTTACGTAATGAGTGGTGAGATCGCTGAGCAAACAGAGATCCAGTTAGGGGCTCGCAGCATGAGCCATATCGAAGTGATTCAGGGCGGGCAGGTTGGTGATGTTTGGGTGACCTCAAGCATTGAGCCATTTAACAAGGCTACACAGGTATTAGTCCGCTAGGTAAGAAAAGGAAACTGTCATGAATAAGGTTATTAGTCAGGCGACAAACAAATTAGGCAAGCCCATGAATAAGCAACAACTCATTACCGCGGCAGTATTAATGCTATTGGTAATAGCGGTACAGGTTTCAACTGATAGAGCGGGTGACTGGATGTTCATCGGGCTCAATTTGATTGAAATCGGCGCCGGCGCACAATCAAACTTAACGGAGATGTCGGACGTTAGTGTTGCTGGTTGTGGGGTCGTTCAGCAACTACTTACCGCTGTTTTCGATACGCTGCAGACCTTTGTCGGCTAGCAGCGCATCGCTGTGGAGCTGCAGTCGTTACAGCATTTTATTATCAGATTAGATAGACAGAATTAAGGGAATATTAACCATGTTATCAATGAACAACATCAGCAAAGTATTTAAAACGGATTTAGTTGAAACGCACGCATTACGTGACTTTAACTTAGAGGTTAATGAAGGCGAATTTGTTGCGGTCACGGGGCCATCTGGTTCAGGAAAAACCACCTTTTTAAACATTGCAGGCTTACTCGAAGGCTTTACCCATGGCGACTATTTTCTGGATGGGGTGAATATTTCTAACCTGAGTGATAACAAGAGTGCGGCTATCCGTAATGAGAAAATCGGCTTTATCTTTCAGGGATTTAATCTTATCTCAGACTTGAACCTCGCCGAAAACGTTGAGGTACCACTGCGTTATCGTGGTTTTAACGCCAAAGAGCGTAAAATTCGTGTGGAACGAGCGCTTGAACAAGTTGGCTTAGCGGCGCGAATGAAGCACCTACCTACACAACTTTCTGGTGGTCAGCAGCAGCGAGTGGCGATTGCCAGAGCCTTGGCAGGCGAGCCGCGCTTTCTGTTAGCGGATGAGCCAACGGGTAACTTAGACAGCCTAATGGCGCGTCAAGTGATGGAGCTACTTGAAAATATCAATAAGGCGGGCACCACCATCATCATGGTCACCCATGATGCTGAGCTTGCGCGCCGAGCGCAGCGTAATATTCAGATAGTCGATGGTCAAGTGTGCGATTTCACCATGTACCAAGCTGGGCAGTCGGACCCAAAAGTGCAGTCTATCGCCGATGCAGTGTCAGTTGCTTAATCAACGGCTAGGGAGAGCATGATGTTTTTTTATTATTTGGATTTAGCTTGGCGCAGTATCAAGAAGACGCCTTTTTTATCTTTGTTGATGGTCCTCGCCATCTCTATTGGTATTGGTATCACTATCACTACGTTGAATATCTACAAAATGGCCTCGGTCAACCCTGCTGCCGAGCGTTCATCACAGCTGTTTTCAGTGCGTTTGATGAGTCAAAACATTGATACTTGGGAAGAGATCAACGAGCAAATTACCTATCAAGATGGCTTCAACCTGAGAGAAAGTAGGGTACCGGTTCGCCAAGCCGCGATGTTTCGCACCGGTCTTGCAGTGCAGACGGATGATGAGAACTTTTCGCCGATGCTAGAAGGGGTTCGCGTAACCGACGGTGATTTCTTTGAACTGTTTGATGTGCCATTTATTTATGGCGGTGTGTGGGATAAGCAGGTCGATAGTGAAGGTGGCTACAAGGTGGTGATTAACCAAGAGGTTAATCAAAAAGCATTTGGTGGGGGAAACAGTGTTGGTAAGACCTTACTACTCAATCGTAAGCCATATCAAGTGGTGGGGGTGATTGAAAACTGGAACCCAAATCCAAAGTATTATGACATTAATAATGGCGCCTTTAATGATTCTGAGCAGATCTATGTGCCGTTTTCTTTAGCGCCTATTGAAGAGTTTGAAAGCTGGGGGAATAACAACAGCTGGCGTCATGAAAATATCCAGAGTTATAGCGATAGGCTTAATTCAGAAATGCACTGGCTGCAGTACTGGGTAGAGCTTGATACTCCCGCATTGCAGCAAGAGTATCTGCAGTGGCTGTCTGCCTATGTTGAGCAGCAAAAGCAGCTAGGCCGTTTTGAGCGACCCGATGCCAGAGGTGAGATCTCTGATGTTGAAACTTGGCTGAACGTCAACAAGGTGGTTCCAGAAGATAATAAGATTTTGGTGGGGTTAAGTGCACTGTTTTTGATTGTCTGTTTGGTCAATATGCTTGGGCTGTTACTGGCTAAGTTTTTAAAGCGAGCCCCTGAAGTTGGGGTGAGACGTGCCATTGGTGCCAGTCGCATGCAGATCTTCTCTCAACACATAGTCGAAGTGGGCTTAATTGGTTTTTGTGGTGGCGCCTTAGGGCTACTTTGGGCTTGGACGGCGCTGCATTTCTTATCATCTAAGTTTGAGCTTGAGGCATCGTTGGCTCAGCTGGATCAAAGCATGTGGTTTATCGCACCGATTATTGCAGTGAGCGCTACCATTGTAGCTGGGATTTATCCCGCATGGCGTATCTGCAGCACCAATCCAAGTGTCTACCTAAAAAGTCAATGATTTACAGAGTGAGAAAGGAGCTTACGATGTTGCAAATTAAACCCATATTAAGCATGTTGATGCGTAATAAAAGCGGTCCTTTATTACTGCTTATTCAGATTGTTTTATCGGTTGCGATAGTGGCCAATGCCAGTTTTATTATTAGTGAGCGTATTGGCTTGATGAGCCGTGAGTCAGGGATTGCCGAGTCTGAAGTATTCGATTTCAGTATCTATAATTTCGATTCGAGTATCGAGCCGCTTAAACAAAACCCTCGCGATATCGAGATTATTCGTCAATTAGATGGCGTAAAATCAGCGACGTCTACCAGCATGACGCCACTTAGTGGCGGCGGCTGGTCATCGAGTTTTTCGCTAGGCACCAGCGAAGAGAACCGTAAAGATACACCCAGTGCAGCTATCTATTATGGTGATGAGCAGATGATCTCAACACTGGGTATCAAGCTGATAGAGGGGCGTAACTTTTATCCTGATGAGGTAAGAAGTGGTGGCCCTGAGCTAGGTAATTTGGCGATAGTGTCAGCAGCGTTTGCTAAGAAATCTTGGGGAGATGAGTCAGCACTTGGGCAGGTGATGTACCGCGGGAATGTGGGGGAAAGCCCGATGACGGTGATTGGTGTTGTTGAGCGTCTGCAAGGAGCCTGGGTAAACCACTCAAACTTTAATAACAGTGTGATTGTTAATGTGGAGCTGGCTTCATCGTTTACCAAGTTTCTGGTTAGAGCCGAAGAGGGCACATTAGTTAGTCTCAAAGAAACGATCCCCGCCGCATTGCATAAAGAGCATCCAAATCGTGTGGTGCGAGGGTTTACGTTAATTAGTGAACACCGCAATAAGGTGTATCGCAACCATGAGTTGATGGCGACTGTACTGTCAATGATGGTGGTATTACTGCTGCTTATCACCTCTTTAGGACTCGCTGGCATGGTGATGTTTAATATTGAGCGCCGTACTAAGCAGATTGGTACAAGACGAGCATTAGGGGCTAAAAAGCGCGATATTATCAGCTTCTTCTTAGTAGAGAACTATCTATTGTGTCTCGCGGGGGGACTGATTGGCGGCTTAATTGCGGTGCAGCTTGGTCAGCAGTTAATGAGCCTTTACAGTTTACCTAAGCTAGAGCTTATCTATCCGATAGCGACCGTAGCAGGCCTACTGGTTTTGACCACGATAGCAGTGATTTTACCGGCTCAAAAAGCGGCAAAAATTTCTCCGGCAACAGCGACGCGAAGCGTTTAGTCATATAAATTAATTGTTAGCCAAATGTGAGCTTTGCTTTAACTCTGTTTGGCTTTCAGTTAGTTTTATAGTTAGCCCTCTAAAAGAATAAATAATAAAGAGTTTATGGATACCATCCTAATTGTCGACGATAACCAAGCTGTGTGTAATGCACTGTCCTTAATGTTAGAGCTTAATGGTTACCAAACACTGACCTGTCTATCGCCAGAGATTGCCCTTGAGCTAGTACAACTACATGATGTGGCATTGGTGGTGCAGGACATGAACTTTACTCAAGACACCACCTCTGGTGAAGAGGGAAAAACCCTTTTTTACGCCTTTAGACTGCAGCAACCAAAACTTCCCATCATATTGCTTACCGCTTGGACCCAGCTTGAACTTGCAGTAGAGCTAGTCAAAGAGGGCGCGGCTGATTACATGGGCAAACCTTGGGATGATGCAAAGCTGCTGAACAGTATTAATAACCTCATTTCACTGCATCGATTGTCTAAAGAAAATGCGCAGTTAAGCCGTGTTGACAATCAACGTATGGTCGCGATTAAAGATGCCGATTTGTGCGGCATTGTTTTTAATAGCGGTGCGATGCAGCGCTGTGTTGATCTTGGCTTACAGATTGCGAAATCTGATGTGTCGGTGTTAATCACCGGCCCCAACGGCGCGGGTAAAGATAAGCTTGCCGATATTATTCATGCTAACTCTTCTTTAAAGCATAAGCCGTTTATTAAGGTCAATATTGCTGCGTTGCCGATGGACTTGCTCGAAGCCGAGCTGTTTGGCGCAGAGGCGGGGGCGTTTACTGGTGCCACCAAGGCACGCATTGGGCGATTCGAGGCGGCCGATGGCGGCAGCCTATTTTTAGATGAAATCGGTAATTTGCCATTATCGGGCCAAGTTAAATTACTGCGTGTATTACAAACGGGTGAGTTCGAGCGCTTAGGCAGCCATCAAACCCGTAAAGTGAATGTGCGGGTCATTAGCGCGACCAATGCTGATTTAGCCCAAGACATTCAGTCTGGACATTTTAGGGAGGATCTCTTCTATCGGCTCAATGTGATTGAGTTAGCGCTACCAGCACTTAATGATCGAATCGATGATGTGGTGCCATTAGTTGAGCACTTTATTGGTACCGATTTTTCATTGTTGCGGCAAACGGAGCTTGCGCTGCAAGCACATTCTTGGCCGGGTAATGTGCGTGAGCTAGAAAATGCCTGTAAACGCGCGGTGATCTTGGCAAATAGGCCTGAGTTGAGTGCTGAGGATTTTGGCTTAGCGTTACCAGCAGCGGTGAGCAAGCCCGTAACTGAAACGTCGAGTCGTGCTGCTGAAATGGCTCATGAATTGGCTCATGAATTGGCAATGAAAATGCCAGATGCTACATATAGCCCCTCACGCAATAATAGCTTAAGAGATGAAGCCTTAAACGACAGCAGCTCAAATGAGAAGAGTTCATTGAAGCGTTTCTCAGCACTGAAACTGGGTAAATCTGAGACAATACAAGCCGAAAAATCACATATCGAAGCTGCGCTCGAGCAACATAACGGCGTTATCGCACGAGTGGCTAAGGCTCTAGGCTTGAGTCGGCAAGCCCTATATCGACGCATGCAAAAATATGATATTGATAAATAGTGCTTTGTTATCTTTCATATTCCTAATTAGACATCACAATATATGAGCCAGAATATCGCTATTTCATTAAGAGTTAAGTTGATTGCGAGTACGGTACTTGCTTCTGCTGCGGGCCTGCTATTAGCCTTTACAGGCCTGTTATGGTTATCCCCTACAGAGTTGCAGCATAGCATGGCTCAACAGTCATGGTTGTATATAGTGGTATTTACGGTCTCGTTACTTTTAGTGGCAAGTGTCAGCTACTTTGGTACGCGAGGCTTAGCCACAAGTTTAATGGCGTTGGAGGTCGGCTTACTTAACTTCAAAGATAATGATTTTAGTGTGAGCCTTCCGGTAAGTGGCGACAGTCAATTACAGGCGTTAGCAAATTTGTTTAATGAGTCAGCACAGACATTACGCAAAGAGCGGCAGTATATTTATCAGCGTGAATTACTACTCGATAAGGTGATTCAAAGCTCGCCCAATGTGATGTTGCTGCTCGATGATGAACAGCGGGTTATTTACGCCAATGATGCGGCGCGCCATCTATTTTACGATGGTCATAGAATTGAGGGCATAAACCTAAGTCAGTTATTAAAAGATCTATCCCCCGAGTTAGTTAATGCCCTAAGTAATCCCAAGGATGGCTTGTTCTCATTCGTCGGCGACACCGACGGTAATGATGCAGAGACCTGGCATCTTTCCCGAGGCCAGTTTTTACTAAACGGGCAGTTTCACCACTTAGTGCTATTAAAGCAGATGACCCGAGAACTAAACCGCCAAGAGGTGGCGGTATGGAAGAAGGTGATCCGTATTATCAGTCATGAGTTAAACAACTCGGTGGCGCCGATAGCCTCAATGGTTAACTCTGGGCGTATGATCACCAAAGATTTAAATGATCCTAAACTTAAGCTTATCTTCGATACCATTGAAGATCGCACCAGTCACCTGAGTCAGTTTATCTTTAACTATGCGCGCTTTGCTAAACTGCCGCTCCCTAATAAAACGCCAGTTGATTGGCAGAGCTTAACTCAACAGTTGAAGCAACATTATCAATTTGAATTGCTAGGAACCTTGCCCACATCGGAAATTTACTTTGATCTCATTCAGATGGAGCAAGTACTGCTTAACCTGCTAAAAAATGCCCACGAGTCGGGTTCAGAACTAGACAAGATCACCTTAGAGGTTAAAGACTCAAACTTATCTGATAATACTCAAGGACTATGTATTAAGGTAAAAGATGCGGGGGGGGGGATGTCGGCCGATGTATTACGGCAAGCTCTACTGCCTTTTTACTCTACAAAGCAGTCTGGTACAGGATTAGGTTTGCCTTTATGTAGAGAGATAATTGAAGCTCACGATGGACGAATTAGCCTACATAATCGTGATGATAAAGGTTTGTGTGTGAGCTTGTGGCTACCTAACGCTTAGCGTGGCTTAGCGTGGCTTAGCGTGGCTTAGCGTGGCTTAGCGTGGCTTAGCGTGGCTTAGCGGCGTAATAGGTTGCGACGAGGCAAGTGTTTGGAGGGGAAAGCATCATGCAGACCCCAACAGAACCGATAAATCTAACTTGTGGGTGTTAACAGGGGCTCAGTTAAACAGAGTGTTTTTAAGTTAGCACTAGGCACTTTGAAGGGTTTGATTAATCTTGGTGGCCTAATAACTAACGTACCTTGGCAGTGTTCGCAGATAAAATGTAATTTCTCGCAGCAGCTTTTACAGTAAGTGCACTCGAATGAGCAGATATAAGCGATATCTTTACGTTCTAGCTTAGTTTCGCACAGCTCGCACTTAGTCTTCATTCTTAACATATTCACTCCTTTGAATAACTATCCATAACGTCATAACCGCTCTATGCCTTATCCATGAGTTGTTATTGGTTAACTAACTAGACTTTCATCGCATTCCAAAACATTGCAAAGCTTGCCTGTCTATACTGCTCGTCGTTCCATGCTTGCGGATTATCAAGAAAGAAGCGTGTGGCAGCAATATATTGGCCATGGCAACTCTCTAGCATCAAGGGTAGTGGATAATTAGCGAGGATGCCTGATTTTTGTCCCTGCTGGATAAGCTCTCCCATAAAGCTCAAAATACTGTGCATCGCCTGTAGTCTGACGTCTGATGAAATCGACGGTGACATCGAGTATTGCTGGAAAAACGCCTGTTTTAACGGATTAGCCATAGCCCAATTGATGGCGACTTGCCACAGATGCTGAGCATCTGCTTTTAAGTCGCTCTGTTGCCTCACCTGTGCCTGAATCGCATCGGCAAACTCCTGCTTGATAGACAGAAATAGGTGGTTCATCAGCTCCTCTTTTGAAGAAAAGTGATGGAATAAGGTGCCCGTTGCGACCCCGGCTTGCTTTGCTATGGAAGCGGTAGAAGTCGCATAAACGCCTTGGCTGACAAAAAGTGTCAGCGCGGTGTTTAATATGGCTTGTTTCTTGTCGATGGGACTCATTAAGTTGGCAGCCTAACTTAAATTTATAAAAGTAAAGTTTATGAGAGCAAAGCTCACAAAAGTATAAGGTTAACGTAAGAAAAACTTCATCAATAAGCGCTGGATAACCCCACCATAAGGAGGGTGTACCAGTTTACCTGTATTGAGGAACTTACCGCGGCTCAATACTGTTTTTGCATGGCTTAGGGTTAAGAAGCCTTCTTTACCGTGATAGTGGCCCATGCCTGAGGGACCGATTCCGCCAAAGGGGGCATCGTCGGCGGCGACATGGAATACAGTTTCATTAATACACACGCCACCTGAGTGAGTATTTGCCAGTACGCGCTGCTGGGTATCTTTATTAAAGCTCATCAGATACAGGGCCAGTGGGCGCGGGCGCTGATTGATGTAGGAGATGGCTTCTTCTAGGCTATCGTATGGGATCACGGGTAAAAGTGGACCAAAAATCTCCTCTTGTAGCAAAAACATATCATCTGAACTGTTTTGAATCAGCTGGGTTGGCACCTTGCGCTTATCTGTATTAATCGCTTCATCGTTTGCGCTAGTAATCATGGCTCCCTTGGCTTTAGCATCTTCGAGTACATGCATAATTCGGTCAAATTGGCGTTGATTAATCACGCTGCCGTAATCTTTATTGTCACTGACTTTGCCATACATGCTGGTAAATTTTTTCTTATAAGCTTGGATAAAGTTATCTACCTTGGCGCGCGGTACTAGAACATAATCAGGTGCGACACAAATTTGCCCAGCATTCAAACATTTGCCATAGATCATACGTTCAACAGCGATATTCATGTCGATATCATCGGCAACTATCACCGGAGATTTTCCGCCAAGCTCAAGGGTCACCGGCGTGAGATTATCGGCAGCGGCACGCATCACGTGGCGGCCAACGGTGGTTGAGCCCGTAAACAGCATGTGGTCGAACGGCAGCGCTGAGAATTCTGCAGCAACCTCTGCCTCTCCTTCAACACACACCACGTGAGTGTCATCAAAGATACTGCTGAGCATCGCCTTGATGACTTGATTGGTCTCAGGGGTGAACTCAGACAGTTTGATCATGGCGCGGTTGCCAGCGGCAAGTGCAGTAATTAATGGTCCAACCGAGAGCATGATAGGGAAGTTCCATGGCACGATAATGCCGACAACACCTAATGGTTGATAATGAACCTTTATTTTAGCTGGCGCGAGTAACAAACCTGCGTGGCGAGAGCTTGGCTTCATCCATTTTTTTAGGTGTTTTAGGCTGTAATTGATGTTGTTAATGCATGGCATGATGTCAGAGATCATGCTGTCATCTACTGAGCGGTTACCGTAGTCGCGATTAAGGGCTGCGACGAGCTGCTCTTGATAGCTGAGAATGGCGGCTTTAAGGCTTTTTAGGTGTTCAACTCTGGCGTCATAAGCGGGTGCGGGCTCGTTTAAATAGCTACTACGCTGTTTACAGAGCATTTGTGAGAGTGGTTGCGCAGTCTGATTGTCGATATGCATATTCATTAGCTTAGCTCCAGAGTTGGTTTTTAAATAACCGACTGATTAGTCGGTCTGATAGTAGTGAAGTTTGGATTAAAGGTCAAATACCCGATAAAAACGTGACGGAGATCAAACTCTGTTCTCGTCAGAGTTTTAAAATCGTAGTAGGTAAAGGTCTTATGGTAAGCATTCTTACAAACTAAGGAGCATCAAATGAGTCGTGATAGACATGGCATATCGGTGGGAATAGAACGCAGCGGGAGTAAGTTCTATATGACGTTTGTCGTAGTCGGTAAGCTTACCCATGAAGATTATGAATATATGGTGCCTATGTTGGAGTCTGCAATTGCCGGTGTTGAAGATGCTGAAATTAATGTACTCGCGGATATAACTGAACTTGATGGCTGGGAGTTACGAGCGGCGTGGGATGATCTCAAAGTCGGTGTTGCTCACGGTAAAGCCTTTGAGAAAATCGCCATTGTGGGTGAGGGGAGCGTACAAGAGTGGATGGCAAAAATTGCTGACTGGTTTACCCCTTACGATGCCAAGTTTTTTGAGAGTAAAAAAGAGGCGCGTGAGTGGCTTAATGACTAATCTTATTATTTAGGGTTAGCGCCTGTGCCATAAAGCAGTATTCACCATGGCAAAAGTGAGTGAATAGGTTCATGTTTGGAGGAAATCGTTATGCGAACACGTCAAATTTTATGTCCAACGGACTTTTCTGAAACTGCTTCTCATGCACTAAAGTATGCGATTGAAATGGCTAACTTATACCATGTAGGCTTACGCATTGTGCATGTGATTGAGCAGCCGATGGGGGTCGACAATTATCAAATTCTTACCGTTACGCCAGAAGAGCTGGCCAAAAGTATGGAAGATAATGCGGCTGAGAATATGAAGCAACTACTGACTGAGCTTAGGAGTGAACTTTCGGTTGAATCGGTTATTCGCCATGGCAGTGCAGCCGAACAGATCCTGAGTGAGGCTGAAGGTTCTGATGCTGGGATGATTGTTATTGCGAGTCACGGTCGTACTGGGCTGTCGCACTTTTTGCATTCTAACGTTTCAGAAGCCGTCGCTAATCGCGCACGATGCCCAGTAATGGTAGTCAAATAGCAGTGTTGTAAATTGTTCACTTTTTCCGTAACGCAGTGAACGCTTAAGTTAGCGCTAGAAGCTGTTAAGCGACTCGCTTGTATTGAGGATAGGTTATGCGAACTCGACAAATTTTATGCCCAACAGACTTTTCACAGACGGCATCCCATGCATTAAGTTATGCCATCGAAATGGCAAATTTATATGGGGTGAGTTTAAGGCTAGTACATGTAATGAGTTCGCCATTTAGTGAGCATCATTACGGCATTGCCGTTGAGTCAGTAGAACAGCTTGATCTACAAATTGAAGTCGCGGCTGATAACAATTTAGAAAAGCTAAAATCACAGGTTTTGCGGGAGCTAAACCACGGTTTAACAGTAAAAAGTGTATTGCGCAAAGGCGATACGTTAGATCAGATTTTAGAGGAGGCTGAGGTTGGAGAGATAGGGATGATTGTTATTGCTAGCCATGGCCGTCATGGGATTGCCCATTTGCTAAATCCAAATATAGCAGAAGCTGTTGCCAATAAGGCTAAGTGCCCAGTATTGGTGGTGAAGTAATAGTTAACGCTGGCTCGATTATTCGGACATAGGCTATATCGACGCTCGTTATATGAAGCTCCAATGTATTGAGCATCACTGTTTCGCTTATCTGTGAATTTTTGCTCGCCTGTTTATAGATAAAAAAATAGCCACTGAGTTGTATCAGTGGCTATTCTTTGGTTAATAATGGCAAAGGAAGGTATTAAAAGCTTGATCCTGGCTGCTGTAAAAAGGCAAGCTCCTCAGCGGTCGACTCTCTGCTCAAAACCGAATTGCGGTGAGGGTAGCGGCCAAACTTATCGATAATCGTCTTATGCCTTAATTCAAAATCCAAGTTCCCCTGAGCCGCCTCTCGGCCAAATAACCTTACCGCCACCTCATGGATAACTCGAGACTCGCTATGCATGTAGGGCATAAACAAAAAGGGCACATGTTTGGCTTTGAGCTCGGCATCGGTATTGAGTGCCACAGCCTCTTGGGCCAGCACTAACGCAACACTATCGGCGGCAAAAGACTGCGGTGTATCACGATAGATATTACGAGAGAACTGATCTAAGACGATGATCTCGGCAAGTCGTCCTTTTGGAGTCGCGCGCCAATGATATAGCTCACCTTGTTTCGCTTGTTCCAGCAAATTGGCAAAACGCTGCTTGATGACAGCATCAAACTCCAGATCTTTAATCCACCATTGTTTGGGGTCAATCTCTTCAAACCAAAAGTGAAGAACCATATCAGGGGTGATTGCTTGTTCAGAAGTTGGTGCCGGGGCCGTTGTGTTCATAGCTATATCCAGTTTCGGTGATCGTTATGAATAAGCGCAAGCGATCGCTCAGCAATCTCGCGCGCGGTGATGATAGAAATATACGGTATTTTTACTGTACCACTTGCAAGACCAATTTCAAGGTTGGCTAAACCACAGCGCTGCTGGTTTGGTGATTGAGTAATGGCAACGTGCTGTACTTTGCTAAGAGCAATGAGTTGCCATGCGTGGCCGAGTAATCCTGAATGAAACCATAGGTTATTAGCTTCAAGCACATAGCCAAATTGACGATATCTTAGATAAATACCCAGACAAAATAGTCCCGCGGCTATCCAAAGAATGTCGGTAAAGAGGTTTAGGCCTAAAAAGTAAGTGTTAATTGCTGGCACTAATAATGGCAGTAAGCCGCGACGCAAAAACCAACCTAAGTGAATATGTTGATAGCTTTTAGGCAAGGATATCGCCGTGGCTTCAATGCCTTTCAATTTTGGCAATAGTGCAGCAATATCTTTAGCCGTCATGCTTGGTACCAGCATATTGGTATTACCTTGGGTTTCAATTTCATGGCCTTGGACTTGTTTAAAGTAGACCGTCCATAGTTTGAGTAAGCGGCCTACCAACGGCTGATAGAACTTAATAACTTGTATGCGCTTAATGGCAAGGGCATCGTTTTGTTTGGCAATAATTCCGCCAGTGCGGTGCAGAGTGTTGCCGCTGCGGCTGAGTCGATAAGGTGCGTACTTTAGTACCGCAGAGCTGATAGATAAAATCGAAAATAGTAGATAAAACAATACTAACGCCATTGCAGCAAATAGCACTTGCAGCAAGATACTTACCGCGATATTGATATCGTACCAGGCCCAAAAAGATTGCAGCAGCTGCAGGTTTTCCATCGACTCCCAATCAAGCTGGCCCAAAATAGGCCCTAAAATAACCGCCAGCCAAATGGCATTATTTTGATATAGACCGAATAGCACTAGCTGTTTGAGGCTCTTGCGGCTGAGAGTATTGAGCTGTTTGCCAGTCTGCTTACTATTACCGGCTTCACTATGTTGATAAGCGTGGGCATCGTGTTCGGCCATTAATTGCTTTTTAAGACTAAGGGCATCCTTGTAAGCTAAGGCCGACAGTTCGGCTTCATTTCCTTTAGAGCCTGCGGTTTCGACCACTAGGCGATAGAGTCCCATAGGGCGAAAGTAAAGCGGCTGCTCTAAGCGTACATTTTGAATTTTACTAAAAGGCAGTTCATCGGCTTTCTTAAATATGATCCCATGCCTGATAATCAATTTGTCGGCTTCAACTCTAAAGCGAAACTTAAGCCATTGCAGCACACTAAAGATGAAGATTGTGCTGATCACGGCAACCATAGCAACAATAACCCAAGGGCTGCTAAACCCTTGTTGCCAGCCGGTATACACCACCGGAATGAGCGCATAGCCGCTGCTGAGAAGCTGTTTGGTGGCCAGCAAGGTAAAGCTGATGATTGACCAGGCTGATAGCGATGACCACAGGGAAAATTTATGTGTCATCGTGAGTGTTTTCCTGAGGTTTACCACCTTGCTCTCTACTTATTTCATCGCCTATATCATTGCGTTGAGCACATGGCTCAAGTGAGGGGGCTGGTGAGGGGGCTGGTGCGGAGTCAGGTGCTAAATCTGCTTGTGTGTTAGCGACTGCGCGAGTGTGCCTATTCACTTGAGCCGCTTGGGCTAGCAGATGTTGACGCAGATGTTCTGCCGCTTGCTGTTCAATGCCGGGCAGTTCAATTTCAGCTGAACCACTTCCGGCACTAAAACACTTTATGGTGGCTAACTTGAAGTGACGCTCTAATGGGCCATGAGAAACACTAACGTGTTGCAACCTTGAGTAAGGTAAAGAGGTGCGCTTTACCCACCAAAAACCTTGTTGCATTATCAACTCATGTTCACAACTGGCGTAAGCTAACGATTTGGCATGACGGTAGCGCAAATAGCCCACTGCAGAGATAAGAAGAACGACCGCGGTGAGAATAATGAGCACCATCTGTAAGCTCAACTCACCCGGGAGAATGACCCCCAAAGATGCGGCAATAAATAACAGCCCGCCAAAGATCAAGCTTTCGGTTAATACCTGAGTGTAATGGTTATCGTCTACTGGCTGTAGAGCAACTTCATCGAAAGTTTGCCATTGATTCGCGTCGACAGGAATGTGTGAAGCGCTGATGTTGTGCTTTGATACTAATTGAGTTTTTTGCTCTGTTGATAACGATGCGCAGCTTTGCTGTTCAAGGGGCTGTTGAGTGGTAATCACGACTTCTGCTGCACTCGTTATTCCATCTGACGTCTTGTGTTTGGCGTTAGCCGGTCTTGAATTATCCATTTCACTTTCCGTTTCTATGTCGCAGCCCATTACCAAGCTCATTTAACAGCCTAGTGGGGGCTCATTATCTCAATCGACTATATCAGGATGGCATGCTGTATCGCCATAGGAAGACATATTTAGCAACATATTGAAGTTAAGTCATCGTGGGAGCAGATTGTGACTTGTTATTTATTGTCATTCACGTAGTTTATCGGCAATGCCCTTATCGAAAGAAAAATAATAGAAAACCATGAGCCTCAACTTTACAGAATCTAAACAGCAAAAAGCTTTTTTACGAAAGCTCTATATCGCTTATTTGATTGATAGTGAAAGACATAATTTGTTGTCTTTGCATAAGCAAACCGAAATGCCACGCCGTACCTTGCAAGACGCGATAGTTGCATTGGCAGATTTGGCGATTGAGTGTGAATTCATTCAAGACGGTGAACGTAATAATGCTGGTTTCTATCGCATTAACCACTGGGGCGCGATTGACCGAGAATGGATTGAGCTGCATATCGCAGAGATAAAAAGTCAGCTTAGCTAACTATTTTCTATTCTTCGTTTTTTATGTTCGTGTTGCATGTTTATGGGGATATTTTCGATCCCCTACCATTCTTTGTTTCTCCCTCTTGTTGATTTAACACAAAATTAAGCATTGAACACTACACTGCGCGATCCTTTGACTCGCGTGGTATTAGCCTGCGCGGTCTAAAGCTTTTTTACTTCCATTTTGAATAGGAGCACGGCGTGCTTGCAAATGTTTCAGGCTTACAGTCAACACTAAAGAAAATTGATAATAGTAAGTTTTTCCAAGGTTTTATCATCTTTGTCATTGTCGTTTCGGCGTTGTCGATTGGCGCGCATACCTATCATTTGCCGAGTTGGATGGAAAATAGTCTGGTAGTACTCGATATTGGTATTACAGTATTTTTCGCGGTAGAGATTGTTATTCGCTTTTTAGCCAGTGACGGTCCTAAGCGCTTTTTTAGTAACGGCTGGAATGTTTTTGATACTATCATTGTGATTGGTAGCCTTATTCCTGCTGGTGGCTCTGCTATTTTGATCGCCCGTTTACTGCGTATTTTTAGAGTGCTACGTCTGGTTTCAATGATCCCAGAGCTACGGATGTTGGTTAATGCACTACTTAAAGCTATCCCCCGAATGGGCTATATCGCTTTACTCATGTTTGTGATTTTCTATATATACGGCGCGACTGGCAGCATGTTCTTCGCCCATATCAATGATTTTCTGTGGGGCGATGTGTCGGTTGCTATGCTAACGTTATTTCGTATTTCGACGTTCGAGTCATGGACATCGATAATGTACGAGACGATGGCGGTATATCCACTGAGTTGGATCTATTATTTAAGTTTTATCTTTTTAACGGCGTTCGTATTTTTAAATATGATGGTGGGTGCTGTGCTAGATGTCATGACCCAAGAAACTGCGGCGATGCGCGGTGAAGAAGAGTCTCAAGATCCAATGGATAAGCCTGCGAGTGTTGCCGACGTGGCAGAGCTTAAGGTGCAGATTGAGGAGCTAAAAGGGTTACTACTGAAAAAAGCGAGCTAAACTGAGCCGGGTTTAATTGCATTGGCATATTCATATTTTTTCACAATGTTGGTTTTTTAGTTCATATCTACTCTCAAAGTTGTTAATAATTTGAGAGTAAGATGCGCTTCAAGCTCAGATTGAAAATCTTAGATTAGCGTCTTGGATTAATACTTAGAAAGAAAACAATGGGGATGATGATTATGAAATTTACACATGCAATTATGCTTGGCAGCCTTGCAATGGCGGGTATGGGATCCGCTGTCGCGGCTGACGACAACGAACTGTTTGGTGGTCAAATTAGCGGTAATGTTAAGTTTGCGACTGACTATGTATTTCGTGGTGAGTCAGAGACCATGGATGGCGAAGTGCCTGTTGTTCAAGGTACGTTAGGTTGGGGCAACGACGACGGCTGGTATACAGGTGTATTTGCGTCAAACATCAAATTTGCCGATCCAAATCTTGAAATTGTGACAGCCCCTTATATTGGTAAAGCAGGCGCATTTGGTGATAGCGGTTTTACTTATGACGTAATGGTATTTTCATATCTTTATCCGGGTGCATCATATTCAAACTATACCGAATTATGGGTGCGTGTTGCTAAGCAATTTGGTCAGGCTAATGTGCAGCTTGAAGTCACCCCAACATTAGACGATTGGTTTGGTGTTGATGGCTGGCAGGGCGTTAACTACGCCGTTCATCCAAGCTATGATTTCAATAATGGGGTTAAGCTATCAGGTTCATTTGGTTACCAAGATCTTGATGGTGAAGGCGCAGAGGGCTGGACTCACTGGAACTTAGGTGTTGAAGCTAACTATGTCGGCCTTACATTCGATCTTAGATACCACGGCAGCTCAGTTGACGACAGCCACTTAGTTTACGGCACGCAAACTGAAATCTTCGATGACCGTGTGGTATTCGGCGTAAGCAAAAGTTTCTAAGTATGTTGTTGTTTTAATCAATTAATCATCACTAAATGAAAGCCAACTTGGAATAAGTTGGCTTTTTTGTGCTTATCACTTTGTGGCGATTTGCTATAACGGCCTCAACGGCTCGCTTTACGCGCTGATTTGTGTGTATTATGTGCCGCGTTTAATAGCAATCACATCTTTATTGCGATTGGTATAAGTAGACACTTTTATAGATAAGAGCGGTTTAAGGTTGAGGTGATATATGGGCTACCGAGTACTGGTTGTCGATGATGAAGCGGTTATCAGAGCTAGGTTAAAAGGCTATTTTGAGAAAGAGGGCTATGAAGTGCTCGAAGCTCAAGATGGGGACCAGATGTGGTATGAATTTGGTCGTCAACATATCGATTTGGTTATGCTTGATATTAACTTACCCGGTGTTGATGGTTTGAGCCTTGCGCGTGAGCTGCGTAGTAAGAGCCATGTGGGCATTATTTTGGTTACCGGCCGCGATGAAACCATTGATAAAATTGTTGGTCTAGAGATGGGCGCAGACGATTACGTTACCAAACCGTTTGAGTTACGAGAGCTGCTTGTGCGAGTGAAGAACCTGCTTTGGCGCATGTCTTTAGTCAAGAAAGCGATTGCTGAGAGCGCTGAGCATGTTGATCCTAATGACAATATCATCGCTTTTAATGATTACATTCTAGAGCTTAATAGTCGTCAATTGACCCATAATGACGAGCAAATCAAGCTGACAAAAGCTGAGTTTGAGTTACTTACCGCCTTTTCACTGCATCCTCAGCAGGTGTTATCGCGCGAGCGTTTAATGCTACAAACCAGTCACAGAGATCAAGATGTCAACGACAGAACCATAGATGTGATCATCCGTCGACTGCGCAATAAGTTATCCGCGGATCTGTTTGTCACCGTGCACGGCGAAGGCTATCTTTTTGCTGCCAAGGTTAAAGACTAGCACTCTAAAGCTGCTAGTCGTCATTAACCCGATAAATCGGATAGTAATCCGCGGGTGGCAGGCCGGTCTCAAGTACATCTTTACTGATATGCCCAGAATAGAGAGTTTGGATCTTAGGGCCTATATCGCCAAACGGTTTTGCGCCTTGAAGTTCTCTTACTGTGATATCAATGGCCAGCTTGCCTTGCAATACCACTTGGTCGTCATTACTAAACTCCACTTTTCCACGATAAATACCCCGTAATACGGCAGGTGATAAATAGCTGCTAATGAGCTTCACCTTATCGCTAAGTTTGTACTGGCGTAATATGCTTACTCCAGCTTCAATGGCGACCGCACTGCCTAAAATGTAATCTGGGGTTTGCTCACTGAGCAGCACTTCGAGTTCGTCGCGATACAAGTTGCGATTATTATCGGCATGATGCACGGCGCTAATGCTAACTGAGCTGTCTTTAAGTGCCGCTGACAGGCCTTGTTCGACAAGATCGCTACCGCCCAATTTATCAGGACCCGTTAACAACGCAAGGCTAACCGGTTTTTTAGCTTGTAGCTCGACTTGCTGTTTAATATAGTCGCCAGCAAGGTAGCCCATCTGATACCAGTTTACGCCGATACGTGTATTGATCTTTTCATGGTGGAGCCGGTTAACGAGTGCAATCACAGGTTTGTTAATCGGCGCCTGATAAAGATCTAAAATATCTGGGCGTACGCCGCCGAGTAAAATGGCATTAAAGCTATGCTTCATGCAGTAGTCAATTTGGCTTAATTGCTTGTCTACGGCGTAATAACCACCGGCTTCAAAGAGCTCGAGCTTAATCTGTAACTGTTTAGCCTGTTGCACTAACCCATAGTTAATCCCTGTCCAGTAGGTATCCTTTAAATGGGGAACTAAGGCGCATATACGCCACGTTTGCAGGCTTGAACTAAGTGGTGAGAGTTGGATAGCTGTCGTTTGCTGCTGTATGTGCTCGAAGGGCGTTCTTTGTTCTAGTGACCAAGGTAAAGGGGTTTCTGCCGCGTTAACAACTGAGCTTAATAAGCATAAGCCTACCAAGGCGAATAAACGCAGTTGCAGAGTTTTTACCATGGTTAACGTCCCTATGAATTGATTAAATAGTTAATGCAATTGGTATAGTATTGTACCAGCTTAACAGATAACCGTGAGTGTATTGTTTTTGCCAAAATCCCCGTTGCCTAGATTGTCTTTATCAAGAAAAAGCCTAACTGGACGCCTTATGTTGGCTTTTGGTTTGCTGGCTTTATTGTTGCTGCTTTTAGTTAGCCTTGGCAGTATCAGCTTGCGCTGGGTTCAAGAAGCAGATAAATACTTATATAACAGAGCATTGCCTGCATCTGAGGCGGCGAGTCAGCTTGCCATATCGAGCAATGCTCTTGCTGAAAATGCTAAGCAACTAGGCCAGACGCAGGATGAATCTCAACGTCAGTTTGTGGGGCGAAAGTTATCGATTGAAAGTGCGACCATGGTTGGTGCGATAACTATCCTCAAGGCGCTTGAGGTCAATTTCGACTTAAGCCTTGAGCAAAGCGCGTCTGAGATTATTGTTGATATCTCAAAGTTGGGCGAGCAGGTTGGCCTGCGTATTCAGGTGGGTCATAGCCTTAGGGTACAAGGCAAAGATCTGGTCAAAGCGGCAAATAAAAGTACAGAGCTATTGCTCGCTGAACTGGCTATTGTGGATTCAGGTATTTTGTCTAAATTGAGTTTGGCCTATCCCGATGCCGTAGGCGCTGATAAAACGGCGCAGTTACTCGATACCTTAATTGAGCAAGATCTTGATACCCAAGAGCGGCTTAATCGCGCGCTAAAGATAGTCAATAACATTGCGCTGATGGGACAGATGTTTCAGTCTCCAGAACTCGAGTCGGGTATTTATAGCTTACTTGGCAATATTAGCCGCCGCGCAGCGCCCGTTGTGCGAGACTTGTCATTTCAAAATCGTATACCGCAGCAATTGCCTGCAAAGCCTCGTAATAACGAGCAACATAGGCTAGATAAAGCTGTTGGCGATATTGAGATCCGCTACCTTGCATCTCTAACGAGCCTCACCAAGATCATACGTGACCCGAACCGAGCGGAAACGTTAGCAAAGCAGTTTGTTATATTGCAAAAGTTGCCGCTAAGTCTCGGTTTACAAAAAGAATATGCCCAATACAATCGGACTGAAGAGCTACAGCTTCAGAGCATTACCGACAAGCTAGATATACTCAATGAGGTGGTGGCTAATGCGATGCAGTTGCAGCGCTTAGAAGCTGACAATGCTAGACGCGAGTATTTAAAGCAGCTTACTTGGTCAAAGATAGGTTTGTGGGTGACTGGGCTATTGATGTTTCTGGTGATTTTTGTGGTGGTCTACAAGGTGATCTATAAAGGGATTGCTTTGAAGTTAGATGCCGCAACGAAGGCGCTGGCACAACTCAGCCTAGGTAATACCGCGGTAACTATTGATACCCAAGGTGATGATGAGCTTGCGGCGATGGCAAGTGCGATTAAAGCGTTTAAGCAGAAAACCGATCATAATCAAAAGCTACAAGCTGAACTGCGTGATACCGCCGCTGAGCTGTTTGAGCATAAACAAGCGCTAGAGGCTAAGGTTGAGGCGAGAACGCTTGAGCTTGCTGAAGCCAATATTCAGCTGGATAAAGAGTCTAAAGGCCATGTGTTGGCCCGAGATATGGCTGAACAAGCAAACCAAGCAAAATCACTTTTCTTAGCGACCATGAGCCACGAGATCCGCACGCCGCTCAACGGTTTACTTGGTACCTTAACCTTGCTGGGACATTCTCATCTACCACCAGTGCAGCAGCAGATGTTAGCGCTATCGCAGTACAGTGGCACCTTACTGCAAACAGTATTGAATGACATCCTGGACTTTTCTCGTTTAGAGCAGCGAAAGCTCGCCAATGAGCCGCGAGCGGTCGATATTAACGAGCTACTCGATCAAGTCGTTGCGATCATGCTTGCTGGTGCCGGACTTGCGGGATTAACCCTTAGCTCTAACCATGCAAATCTACCCCAATGGGTCTATATCGATGGCCCTAAACTACGACAGGTATTGCTCAATCTATTAGGCAATGCAATTAAGTTCACTCCTCAAGGAATGATTGAGCTCACGGTCGAAGTGAAAGGCCGTCAGTTGCTCTTTAAAGTACAAGATACTGGCGTAGGCATAGATCCGAAGGCGATGAAAAAGCTCTTCAAAGCCTACAGTAATGAGCCGGGTAAAGGCCGAGATAGAGGTACAGGGCTTGGACTTGCGATTAGTAAGCAGTTAGTCGAGTTGATGAATAGTCACGCCGATGCTGAAGCTGCGCCAAGTGGTGTATGGGTAACAAGTGAGCCCGGTAAAGGAAGCTGCTTTGGCTTTTCATTGCCATTAATTGTTTGTGAGTGTCCGAGTGTTAAGTTAACTCAGCAGGTAAGCCGTAGCGCTCCTAAGCATGTGCTGGTGATTGAAGATAACAAGATTAATGCCATGGTGGCGCAAGGTTTCTTGGCGCACCTTGGACATACATCAGAGCTGGCCAACAGTTGTGAGGCGGCTAAAATGCGTTATAACATCGATACCGCGTTGGAGTTTGATGCCATTATGCTTGATATTCAGCTGGGAGATGGCTCGGGGGTAGAGTTACTGGCACAGTTGCAGCAAGTGAATCAACAAGCTGGGCATACATTGGATATCGCGGCTTTTACTGCGCAGGTGCAAGCTGATGATATGGAGAACTACCAAGCCAAAGGTTTTAACATAGTCTTAATGAAACCGCTCGATATGCAAGCCCTATCAAGCTGGCTAGGAGATGCAGAGCCTTCGGCTGCTCTGAATCTTGCGCCTTCATCTAGCTTGAATCTAGCGCCTTCATTTAAATTGGATGCAGAATCTATATCCGAGCCGGAAAAAAACTCTTTAGCAGGAAAAAAGGCGAGCGTTTTAGGTCGTGAACAAGAGTCAAACCCGTCTATGGCGGCTGAATCGATAGGCAAGCCAAATGTGGCCCTACTCGATGAATCTCAACTTAGCCAAGACCTCACTTATTTAGGGTTGGATACTGTGGTAGAGCTTGCACAAATTTATCAGCAAACCAGCCTGGTGCATTTTGAAAGCTTACTTAAGGCCGATGCCGATATAGGCCATATTCTGCATGCACTAAAAGGCAGTAGTGCCAATATGGGCTTAGGGGCATTATCAGCTCAGTGTAAGGCGTTGGAAAAACTAGGATTGAATCAAACTCAATATCAAGCAGCAGAGCAGCATACATTACACGCATTGTGGCTCGAGTCCTTGGCTGCACTCGATGCTTGGATTGCACAGAAAAGTACTGAATGACCACAGCTATAATGTGTTTGGTATAAGTAGCCTGAACTCGGGTTAATTAATAAATAAGGTGTTAAATCTTATCTCTTCAATAAGAAACAGGCATAAAAAAGCGTGAGATGAACCCCGTTCACTCACGCTTTTTCAATTTAGCAATGTGTTGATTAGCCTAGTTCAGAAGTCAACCATTCCGCATCAGACTTAACCCAAGAATGAGTCAGTCTTGCCAAAGCTTGATAGAAGTTACCGTTATCAACTTCAGTCACTTTAGCCACAAAGTTATTTAACCAGTTAGCTAAGTTTGCTTGAATAAAGCTTAATTGCTCGGCCTCATCACTATGGACACAAAGGTGAGCAACATAAGCCAAGATCACTGCAAGGTGATCCGCAGGCTCTGGAAACTCACTTTGTACTTGCAGTTGACTCTGTTTTAAAAACTGAGTCATCTGCTGATGCTGCTCACCAAAGAGGAGTGGCTCATCGCCTTTTTTAGCTGGCTTACTGTCTAGATACAGGCTGGCATAGGGCGATGCACTGTATTTAGTGCCAATTAAGAACAGGCCGCAATAATCAGCAGCAAGTTCTAGTAGTGCCTTATCGGTGTTAAGCGTAGCAAGCTCTGCAACCAAGGTATTTACATCGGCTTCAAAAGCGCTTTCACTGCCCAGTTGAGCCCAGAAATTCTGCGCTTGTTCACTGGTTAAATCATGCAGTGTTTTATGATCAATTTCTTTAGCGAACAATGACGAAAGTAATTGATAAATCGTGCTTCTAACCTGATTAACGGGGTTAACCGCTACGGATTCTGTGTTTACAGCATCTGTACTCATAGTGCTATCTCAACCGGACCGCTGAATGAACTGACTGCCGGTACTTTACCTTGATACTTTTCGTAGTCAACAAGGCAAGTATAGGCCGAACAAGCTTGTGCAAGCTTAGAGGTACCGATATCTAGCGTTAGGGTATTTGGATCGCCATAACTATCTAGCGCGCCAATTTCAGCCCCGCCCTCTTTGCTACCGTCTTTACCAACAGGACCATACCAAGCACCCTCTTGAATACGGATAACGCCCTCAGGGAATTTATCCGATACGACGGCGCCGGCGATTAACTGGCCACGGTCGTTAAACACACGCACAATATCGCCAGACTTAATGCCGCGTTGCTTGGCATCTTCTGGGTTTAAGTACACAGGCTCACGCCCTTGTACTGTGTATGTTTCACGGTACTCTGTCGACTCACACATTTGTGAATGCAAGCGTTTGTCCGGGTGGCAAGACTGCAACCAAATAGGGTGCTTCTTAGAGCCTGGACCACCATGACTACGCTCTACTTTTTCCATCCAAGTTGGGTGGCCTGGGCAGTCATCATATTTGTAGTTAGCAATCTTACGGCTGAAGATCTCAATTAAACCAGATGGTGTACCTAGTGGATTGATCTCAGGGTCGTCTCTAAATGCTTGATGACGCACCCAAGGCTTACCTTCACCAAAGTACACGTAGCCGGCTTTCCAGAACTCATCAAATGATGGCATTTCAAACTTACCTTCATTCGATGCTTTACAATCGTTGTAAAGCATCTCTAGCCACTGATGCTCGTTCATACCGCGAGTGTATTCTTGCGCTTTGCCTTCGCCTAATAGTGCAGCAAATCGAGTGAATATCTCGAAATCTGACAAACTTTCGTATAACGGCTCGACCATTTTCTGCATAGCAAGCAGACCACGGTTAGCATAAGAGCCGTAGACATCGATATCGTTGCGTTCAAACGTGGTACAAGCAGGTAACACGATATCAGAGAAGCGACAAGCCGCTGTCCAGTTCATGTCGATAGACACAATGCACTCAAGCTTGTAAAAAGCTTCCTTCATGCGGTTACGGTCTTGGTGGTGGTTCCATGGGTTATTACCAGAGAACACCATCATTTTAATGTCAGGGTAGGTGACCTTAGAACCGTTTGCGTCAATGGTTTTGCCTGGCTCAAGGATTGAATCAATCCAACGTGCAACAGGAATAACACTGCTTGCACCTTTAAAATCAGTACTATCAAAAAGTTGCTTTTGCCCATCATCAAGATTACGTGGGAATGCACCTGGCGCTGCGGCACCAGAAGATGGAATACCAATCCCTGAGTAATGGTGGCCATAGCTAATACCGCCACCTGGTAAGCCTATTTGGCCAATCATGGTAGCAAGTACGGCTGACATCCAGTATGGCTGCTCACCATGTTGCTGACGCTGAACACACCAGCCCATCAAAATTTGGGTACGAGCTTTAGTCATGACTTTTGCAAGGTCACGGATAATCTCTGGTGAAACGCCACAAATTTTTGATGCCCATTCAGGTGTTTTTTCAACACCATCAGTTTGACCTTTTAGATAAGGTAAGAATCTGTCAAAACCTAGGCTATAGCCTTCGATAAACTCATTATCATGCAGATTCTTCTCTACCATTTCATGAGCAATACCTAGCATAAGTGGCACGTCGGTTTGCGGATTTATGTATAGATGCTCACACCCCAGGTATTTCTGTGTTTTGCTAACGACAGGGTCGATACTGATAACACGAATCTCGCCTTTAGCGACCTTCTCTTTTAATTGAGCAAGGTAAGCATAAGATTCATGGGTTTCAGCGTTCCAACCTACCTGTAGGTTTTTGTATGGATCGTTTGACCACAAAATGATGGTCTTAGAGTGCTCAAGGATCAATGACCATGAGGTACCTTGAGCATACACTTCGGTTGAGCCTAAGACGTAAGGCAAAATGGTTTGCCCTGCACCGGTTGAGTAGTCACCGACTTTCTTAACAAAATTACCGTGCATGGCAACAGCGCGCTGCATGTGGCTAGTACATGAGTGCAACTGACCCGTTGCACGCCAACCAGTTTGCCCCGCGTGCAGGCCAGATGGGCCATATTTTGTTTGAATTAGATCGAGTGAGTCTTTAAACAAACCCAGTGCTTTGTCCCAGGTCACACGAACAAAGCGGAAATCACCACGTTGTTTGGTGTCGCTTTGGTGACCTTTTAATAAAAAGTCTAAGCGAACCATAGGGTAGCGAATGCGCGATTCGTTATAAACTAAGCCTTTAATGCCGTTGATCATATCGGTTGGATACATATCGGTATCGAAAGGAATAACCTCAGAGATCACGCCATTTTTGCGCTTCATCTTGAACGCACCCATGTGCGAACCTGTGGTCAACCAGCCGTCAGAGGCATCGGCACCAGACGCTGCTAACGCATTGAGAGGCGCAAGTACTGATGATCCGCTAAGTACGACATAAGATGTTCCTACTAAGCCTTTTAGAAAGTCTCTTCTGTTCATTGCATTATGTCCTATTAATGAGCCGACTTATCGAAAGTTGATGAATGCTCTTGTAAATATTTCTGCACCAAAGCTTGTGTATCTTGATCCATATTGACGAATGCAATCATGCCTTGGAACATACCAGGCCAAGTGTTCGCGTCAAAGTGAGCCGGTGCTGGCTGAGTGTGACATACACTACAGCTTGTATCGTATGTGCTTCGAGCATAATCCCATAGCGGCTGTAGGTCGGTTAGCAAGTAGTCGGTATCGGTCCAGATGTCCGCTTCTACACGTTGCCAAATTAGGCCCGTCATAGGGTCTTCTTTCTCTTCGAATGTCTTAATCACACCTTCTTCTAACGCAGCATCTTTAGTGAGCTGGGCTGAAAGGATATTTAAGCCAAAGTCGTAGTAGATCACGCGGCCAGCTCCGATTTTCTTTCTCCAGCCATCGATACCAATCTTGGCGCGACTACCTTTAACCTCTAAGATTTTCACCTTAGTCGCAATGTTCAATGTACCCGCTTCAACATCAGTTTTGTCATTGAAGAATAATGGTTTAGTTAGTGCGGCAAAGTAAGTTTGGCCTACTTGTAAACCACTTACACCACGACCCACTTCAGCAATCAACTCAGGTGCGCGAGCTGTACCCATATTAGGTAGTGTGTGGGCGATGCCTTTGTGGCAGTCGACACAGCTTTGGTCTGTCTCAGCAGCACGTTTCATCTGCTTTTGGGCAAGCTTAGACATGGTGTCCCACTTCATAGAGTCGTACTGGTGACAGTTTTTACACGCTGCAGACTTATCACGATCGAATCGCTTCCACTCACGGCTTGCCATTTCAAGGCGCTTAGCTTCGAATTTTTCAGGGGTGTTAACGGTGTTAAACAACCAACCATATACATCGTGAGAGGCTTCCATCTTCCGCGCAATTTTACGGCTCCACTCATGAGGGACGTGGCAATCTGGGCAGGTTGCACGCACGCCAGAATGGTTAGAATAGTGGACCGTCTTTTTCAGCTCTTGGTATGGCATGCTTTCCATACTGTGGCAGCTGATACAAAACTCTTCGGTGTTAGTCGCTTCGAGTGCAGTGTTAAAGCCGCCCCAAAAGATAATCCCCATTAGGAAAGCAGCAATACTTACAGAGCCTAATGTTAGGTATTTAGCGGGTTTAGTTAGTGTGCGCCAGATGTTAAGTAACCATCTCATAACGGCATCCTCTTAATAAGATTTAAAATAAATTGTTGAAATTAGTGAGATGGAACGCCTGTAAGTGTCAGCATTAGCCAGACTATTAAGCCGTACGTGCTAACAAATGCAACGCTCAGCGCAGGGAATAGAATAAAGATAATAAAGCCCACTGCTTTTAGCTCATCTTTTTTGCTGCTAACGTGTTCTTTTTGGGGAGATTGCTCAGTCATGACTGTGTGCTCCAGCTAATCCATATTTTTTGATTGTCTAAGTATAGTTATAGATTGTGAATAGCGATGGGTGGATCAATGAACGGGATAAGACAACTTATGACAAATTATGAACAGAGAGCCCAGCAAGCCTTTCTATAAGTATAAAGTTAGTTTAGTAACAGCTAAACAATAGCTTGTAAGAAGGTGTTAAACAATGGGGCCGTATAGAAATAGCACTAATGGCTAATATTAGTGCTGCTTCTAGAGGTGAGCTTTAGGGGGGATTATTGATTAGCTAATATTAAATAGGCGATAAAACCTACCCAGCTTAAGGTCAGTAGTCCCCATGGAAGATAAGGACTCGCGGTGCGGTCTTCTATGTTGCTGTGGTCTTGATTTGCATAATTGGCTTCACGGGCTTTAACTCTGACTTCTTGTTTACGCGCTTTATCACGTTCTCTGGCTTTGCCTTTTTGCAATTTTTTATATTCAGCAATGCCTTTTTCGATACCTTGAGCAATCAGTTTCGTTTGCTCTTTGTTTTGCCCTGGTTTTTGGGTCGATTTTGCCACTTGCAGCGCCTCTTTCTTGCTTTCGTCTGAGATCACTTGCTTAGAAGGGGCTGATTTTGACTTAACCGTTTTAGGTGTAGAAGATGCCATAAAATAGATGAATGCCTAGCTAAGAATACACGCACTATATCAGCTCAATGGCTAGATGTGCAGTGCGCTTGTGCGAGTTTAAGTTATCTCAGCTTGCGATGACGTGTTTTGTCATAGCTTAGTGTTCGGAGCCAGATTGTCTCTCTCTCTGTCCATCACAGATAACTCATGTTGCATAAGTTGTTGTAACTTACTCTCAGAGACAGGCGTTTTTGCTGCTACATAGCTAAAGCTTAAATTGGGGAATAGGCTATTAAAAATAAGCTTGGCGCGGGGTAGGTGAAACGTTGATGTGACTAAACAGAGCTCACTAAATTGCTGCTGCTCAATGATCGGTTTCGCTAAGGTGGCATCTTCAAAGGTGAAGCGGCTTAGCACGATATCGGTAAAGGCTGTTTGGGGGACGCCGTGTTTGATTAAGTAGCGTTGGCAATATAGGGCATGGGGCGTCGAGGTTTGATTAAAGTGTTCACCAAATCCGCCTGTGAGTAACAGTCTACTATCCGGTCGCAGTTGATACGCCTCTAGTGCCGCTTGGCAACGAGAGACGGCAATCTCTGACAAGTTACCTTGATTATCATTTGGCGAGCCCAAAACGATGATGACGCGATTCATTATTACGCTCGTCGTTGATGAGGTTATCTTTGTCTTACGAAACTGTTTAGTACAAAGCAGTTTTGCATTAGGTCATCAATCCAGTATCCAGCTTTTAACAGGTTTAATCTTAGGCGTGATGCTGCTTAGCGAAACAACAATATACCAGCAAGCCATTATTACGCTCGTCTTTGATGAGGTTATCTTTGTCTTACGAAGCTGTTTTGCACTAGGCAATCGATTAAACGCTCGGCTTTAACATGCGTAAATTTAAGTGGCGATGCAAGTTCACCAAAGAGTGGAATGCCGCCGCCAAGTAGCACTGGAATGGTGGTGATAATCAGCTCATCAATTAAGTCTTCTTGTAAGAAGCCTTGAATGGTCTTACCGCCATCGATATAGAGATTGCTGTAGCCTTGAACATTTAGCTGATTCACGACTTGTTTGAGCGGACCATTTACTAAAAAAACCTTACCTGCCAACGCTTCTGGTAATTCAGTTAGCGTATTACTGAGAACAAAAACAGGTTTAGTGTACGGCCAGTCAATGCCAAAATTGAGCACGATTTCTAAAGTATTACGCCCCATTACCAGTGCATCAATGCGGGCCATAAAGTCACTAAAACCAAGATCTGAACCATCTGGATTAGGGATGTCGTGTAGCCAATCGACCTTACTGTCTTTGTCGGCAATAAAACCATCAAGGCTAGTCGCGATATAAACAATATTTGCCATAGTAAACTCTAAGTAAGGGCCAGCTGTTAATGTTTGGCTGTTAACTGTATTGGGGAGATGTAGAGTGTACTTGAAGTGTTTAAAAAAGCGAATCATAGGACTCTTCAAAGTATTCTGATACAAATAAACATAGCCCGCCTTTGCGCGGGGTTTGTTATTCTGCTGTTGTTTTCATTTTAACCTGAGCGGTTAAGGATATTGCATTGAATCAAAACGCTTCTACTGTTGCCAAAGACAAGCCGTACTCATCGACTGCTAATGGTGCTAAATCACATGTTAGCCAGCGCGCGGTATTACCTTGGATCGGTGCTTTTTTAAAGCCTTACCGCACTAAAGTCATCACTGCGATTATCTTCTTGTTTATTGGCTCTCTTGCTTGGTTGTCGCTTGGTCAAGGCGTGCGCTTGATGGTTGACGAGGGTTTCTTAAAGGAAAATAGCTCGCGCTTAAACGAAATTATCTTGTTGGTGATCGGCATTACCGCACTCAGTAGTAGCGCGATTTTTTGTCGCTTTTACTTGATGACTTGGCTGGGCGAGCGCGTCAGCGCCGATATTCGCTTAAAGGTGTATGACCACTTATTAAAATTGTCGCCGGGCTTTTACGCCAAATTGCGCACCGGTGAAGTGATCTCGCGCTTTACCGCTGACTCAACTTTGCTGCAGTCGGTTGTTGGCTCCAGCCTTTCAATGGCGCTTCGTGCCAGCGTTACCGTGATTGGTGGCATCGTAATGATGGCCATTACTAGCCTGAAAATGACAGGACTAGTGCTATTAGCCGTGCCACTGGTGCTGGGACCTATCTTCTTTTTTGGCCGCAAGGTACGTGACTTATCACGTAAGAGCCAAGATAAAGTCGGTGACTTGGGCGCTTATGTGGATGAAACACTGCACGAGATCCATACCGTGCAGGCCTATTCACACGAAGATCAAGACAGAGCTTTGTTTAATCATCGAGTTGAAGCGGTAATGGACGCCGCCAATGGACGCATTAAGTACCGCTCAATATTAATCTCGTTAGTGATGTTTTTAAGTATTTTAGCTATCGCGTTAGTGACCTGGGTTGGTGCCCACGATGTGATGAGCGGGGCGATTAGTGCCGGTGAATTGTCGGCCTTTATGTTTTATGCGGTCATGGTTGCAGGTTCGGTGGCCACTATTAGTGAAGTGATAGGTGAAATCCAGCGCGCAGCGGGCGCCACCGAGCGCTTAATTGAGTTGGTTGAAACCCCAATCGATATTCCAGTGATTGAAAATCCACTTACGCTGCTAACACCTGTGCGCGGCGAACTACAACTTAACGATGTGCGCTTTAGTTATAGCAACATGAGCGATAACAGTCCCGCAGCGGATAGCGCAGATGTGAACCACCTTGAGCCTGCCGTCGATAACAGCGAAGTCATTCGTGGCATTAATATTCACATCAAACCCGGTGAGCGCATTGCCTTAGTGGGCGCAAGCGGCGCCGGTAAAAGTACCCTGTTTGAACTACTGCAGCGCTTTTATGTACTCAATAGAGGCTCTATTGAGTTAGATGGCGTCGATATCGCTAAACTCACGCCGCAACACTTACGTCAGCAATATGCATTAGTGCCGCAAGAGTCGGTGATTTTTGCCACTAGCGTGTTAGAGAACGTGCGTTATGGCCGATTAGAAGCCAGTGAAGACGAGGTGGTACAAGCCTGTATTGCCGCCAAAGCTGATGAATTTATTAGCGAGTTTTCTGATGGTTATCACACCTATTTAGGTGAACGCGGCGTAAGGCTATCGGGTGGGCAAAAGCAGCGAATAGCCATTGCACGCGCAATTTTAGCCGATAGGCCTATCTTATTACTCGATGAGGCCACTAGCGCCCTCGATGCGATTAGCGAGCATAAAGTCAAGCAAGCGCTTGATAGTTTGATGGTGGGCAAAACCACCTTAATTATCGCGCACCGCCTCGCAACAGTCATCAATGTTGACCGTATATTAGTGTTAGATAAGGGGCTGGTCGTAGCAAGCGGTACTCACCAACAACTGATGCAAAGTAGCGAGCTATATCGTGAATTTGCCAGTCTACAGTTGCTGACCGACGAGGGTGGATAAGCTATTTCAGGGGCGGGCGTGTTTATCCATGTCCGCCATGCCCACCATGTCCATTACCACATTGGTGGTTAGTTTGCTGACCGCCATCAACAATGCTCACTAAACCTGCCTCTGTAAATAGACTAAATTGTCCCTGATTTATATCATCTGTGGCGGGATTATCTAGATGTGCTAAACAGCTGTAGCCAATACGATAATCGCCAGCTGGGAGGTATCCCGCAGAGAAAGACCAATTTCCCTGATGATCTTGATGAATAGGGCTGACTGCAAATGGGGGGTGCCTATTATCTGAACGGATAGGACTGATATCTGCCATCTGCTCTAGTTCGTTAACATCGGAGAAATACAGGTAAGCCATATGAGTGAACTGGCTTCCGAGAGGAGCTTTATCCATATGTTTAGTCTCGCAATCGGCAATCCATTGAGGGTCGACCTCTCCTATAAGGTGTCCCATATCTCTGTTATCAATAGAGTAAATCCCTCGATGGTCTAGGTGATATTCACCAGAGGTTAAATGCATAGATTGGTACAGATTGACCTCCATGGTTATCGACATTACTTGGTTGGGCTCAATCACAAAGTCATGCAGAGGCAAACGATTTTCTTCTATGTTTAGAGAGTGTCGTCCACTACTGTTCTCGATACTACAGCCAGAGCTATCGGCTTTATCGGCTAAGATAAAATGAACATCTTTGTAATGACCAGCGGCAATAGATAGGCCATCGACAACCAGATGACTTTCCATCCCTTGATAGTTGAGTAAGTCGAGATGGTGATTGTTTAGATTGTATTGATGTTGCTTCCCCCAAGAATCTGTCATAACCAGCTTATTGAGCACGAGTTCGACTTTATCAATATGTGCCATAGGTGCATCTGAAATGGCGACATTGAGTGTACCTAGTAAGGGGTCTTCTTGAGGCGATGAGGAGTCAGAACCTCCGCAACCTAATACAAGTAGTGATATGGCAGTAACGGGCAGAGTAAATAGGATACGCATGGCGATCACCTTATTCTTACAATATGCATTTATATTAATAGTGTTGTCTGTTTTTTGTTCGCATGTGTTGATCTGACTCAAGGCTAAGCCTCTTAATTTCTCTTTTGTGAGAGAGCGGGAAATCTTAAAGGAATAACTTGGATAATGCCGATCTCTTTGTTAGGTGAGCATAAGATGAGGTGATCTTTGCTTGTATTTCAAACGTAAATGAAGGGGGAGATGCTGGGGTAGCGCTATGAAAAAATTAATTTTGCTCTGTTCTTTCTTGCTTAGTGGCTGCACGAGTTTGCCAAGTGGTATTGAAGCGGTAACGCAATTTGAGCTACCGCGCTACTTAGGCACCTGGTATGAAATTGCGCGGCTTGATCACAGCTTTGAGCGTGGGCTCAGTCAGGTTACGGCGACTTACTCGATGAAGCAAGATGGCGGCGTTAAAGTGAAGAATCGCGGTTATTCAGAAACCGAGCAAAGCTGGGATGAGGCTGAAGGCAAAGCTTATTTTGTGGATAGACCGGATATTGGTCATTTAAAAGTGTCTTTCTTTGGACCTTTCTATGGCGCTTATGTGGTGTATGAATTAGAGGCTAAAAACTATCAATACGCTTTTATCACTAGCTATAATCGTGATTACCTATGGTTTTTATCGCGCACCCCGACAGTTGATCAAGCACTTAAACAGCAGTTTATTGAGCAAGCTAAAAAGCTCGGTTTTGCCACTGAACAGATAATTTGGGTCGAGCAAAGTTAGACTTATTCAGTCCAATTAGAAATGTTAACAATTAAAAAGGAGCCATTGGATCCTTTTTAATTGGCGATAGCAGTAAAGAGAGTTACTTGCGTAACTCGCGCCTCAGGATTTTACCGACGGTCGATTTTGGCAGGGCGGCAACAAACTCAATAATCTTCGGCACCTTATAAGCGGTAAGTTGCTCGCGGCAATAAGCTTCGATATCCGCTTTAGTGACTTCAATATCGCTATCAGGTTCGTTGAGTACAATAACCGCTTTTACAGCTTCACCACTGTGCTCACTGCTTACACCAATTACGGCGCACTCTAAAATAGCATCGTGATTAGAAAGCACGTCTTCGACCTCATTAGGGTATACATTGAAGCCGGAGACGTTAATCATGTCTTTCTTGCGATCGACTATTTTATGAAAGCCATCCTCAGTGGCTATCGCGATATCACCGGTTTTAAAGTAGCCGTCGCTGGTCATCACTTTGTGGGTTTCTGCTGGATTATTCCAATAACCTAGCATGACTTGTGGTCCAAAGACCGCCAGCTCACCCGTCTTACCAATAGCGACCTCGTTGTCGTCCATATCCAAGATTTTTACTTGAGTTGCAATCACAGGTTTACCTATGGTGCCAAGCTGCTCAAGCCCTGGTGAGTTAAGAGAGACCACCGGGGAAGTTTCTGATAAGCCATAACCTTCTGAAATTGTGCAGCCTGTGGTTTGCTGCCAAATCGAAGCCGCAGCTTGAGTCAGCGCGGTTCCACCAGAAATTGTCACTTTTAAGTGGCTAAAATCAAGCGCTTGAAATGAGGGTTGATGACACAAGCCAACAAACAGGGTGTTGAGTCCGGCAAAACCAGTAAATGGATACGCTGATAGGGTAGAGATTAACCCAGCAATATCACGCGGGTTTGGGATAAGCACCGAGCAGCCACCGCGCTCATAATAGAGTACAAGATTCACCATAAACGCGTAAATGTGGTACACAGGCAGCGGCGCCACAAAAACCTCTTCGCCCTCAACAATCTTGCTACCAAGGCGTGACTTAATCTGCATCGCATTGGCAATCAAGTTACGGTGTGTCAGCATCGCTCCCTTCGATAAACCTGTGGTACCGCCTGTGTATTGCAGCGCGGCAATTTGATCATGCACGCTGATCACGGGAACATAGGTCAGTGTTTCGCCTTTGGTCAACACATCACAAAAAGGTACTGTGGCAAACGGTACCTCAGGTTGTGGCTGCGGCGCAATTAAGTCCATGGCATGGGTCGAAATAACCGTTTCAATCTCAGTGCTAGCAATCACTTCGGTTAAGGTCGGTAATAGGTCTGACAGCACCACTAAAGCCTTAGCACCCGAGTCGTTAAACTGATGGATTAGCTCACGCTGAGTATATAAAGGATTCGTATTAACCAGCACTAGGCCCGCTTTAATCGCGCCATAAGCGGCGATAACAAATTGGGTGATATTTGGCAGTTGGATTGCGATTCTATCGCCCTGAACTAGGTTCGTTTCTTGTTGTAGGTACGCCGCAAATTGACGTGAATATCGATTAATCTCGTTGAAAGAGGTTTCTTTTCCTAAGCATGAATAAGCCGCTTTATCACCATAACGGGCACTGGCAAGTTCAATCAAATCGATGAGTGATGCGTAGCGTGAGAGGTCTAGTGTTGGATCTGAATCGTAAGCCATTGAAATACCCTTTAACTGTTATGTTTATGGTGTTTGTTATTATGCTTATAAAAATCAAACAGGCGTTTAGATTAGTGTGGATGATGGTCTAAGGTCAATGGTTGAAACGCAAACAGTTGCAATAAATTACTTTATTTAATTTCAGTGCTCGACGTATGTATCATTATGTATACCTTAGAGTTTTAACTCTAAATGTTGCAAGCGAACTCTAGGTTATAAGAAAGGTTCTGCCTTTTGGAAAGTTAATGCTGTGATGGATAATGGCAATAAGCCGCTTTAGTGGGGCGGGCTTATGTCTGCCTATGAAGTCGTACCATTGAGTCGATGCCTATCGACTTGTAAAGCGAGGGTTTTACTCTAAACGTAAAGTGAGCGCAATAGCGGGTAAGCAGAGAGGGTAAATAAAAGATGATATAAACTGCCACGGAAAACAGAAAATAACGGGTTTGTGCTTTGTTTATATGTGTTTACTTTTCCTATAGGACAAAGTCCGTTCTAGAAGCGCTGCGCTCTCGAAGCGTAGCGCCCTAGAACTTAAAACCAAGAACTTAAAACCTAGAACTTAAAACCAAGAGCTTAAAACCAAGAGCTTAAGCTTAAAGCGGCGCGAAGAAGCTCGATTGCTGTGATGCTTGGCCGTGGTTGTGCTGCTCAGCTACGGTAAATGTAATGTCGTTTCGACTGCTTGTTAGCTTAGCGGGTTCGGCAATAACCGTAACGGGATAATCGAGTTGCTCACCAGGTTTGATTTTTAAATTAGTGTCACCGATTAAGCGATAGCCGTTATTACCTGAAACATAAATGCGGTAGAGCCGCGCCTGCTGCGTCTTATTACGGATTTTAAGAGTAAAGCTATTCTCGACTTTATCGTCGAGTGTTTCACGGTAAAGAGTTTGCCTGTCACGTAGTACATTAAGCTCAATGTTATTGCGGCTATAAATATCCATTGCAATGACTGTGAGCATAATAATGGCGGCAATCCCGTAACCTATAAATTTGTACGACTCATAAAACGGCTCAGGTTTACCTGCAATCGCGTTTTCACTGCTGTAACTAATGAGGTTAGTTTGATAACCAAACTTAGCCATCGTCTGGTTACAAGCATCAACGCAGGCACCACAGTTAATGCATTCGTACTGCAAGCCGTTACGAATATCGATACCTGTTGGGCACACCTCTACACATAAGTTACAGTCTACGCAGTCACCTAATGAGCTAGTCTCATGACGCTTACGAGGGCCGCGGTCTTCACCTCGAGCGGCATTGTAAGTCACTGTTTTAGTATTGGCGTCGAACATCACTGATTGAAAACGCGAGTAAGGGCAGCAATGCAAACACATCTGTTCGCGCATCCAGCCTGCATTTAAATAGGTACAAATGCCAAAGAACCACACCCAAGTGGTGACCCAAAAGCTGGCATTAAAACTAAAAATATCAACATAGAGTTCGCGAGCTGGTACAAAGTAAGCAATGAAACCGCAACCAGTAAGCAGGGCTATAGCAGCCCAAACCAGGTGTTTTAAAGCGCGTTTTTTCAGCTTGTCAGCATTCCATGTTGCTTTGTCTAAGGCGGCGCGTTTATTGCGATTGCCTTCAATGCGAGTTTCGACCCAGACATACATAAAGGTCCACGCTGTTTGTGGGCACAAATAACCGCACCAAATTCGCCCCCAAAAAACGGTGATGAAAAACAGTAAAAAAGCGGCGGCAATAAATACCCAAGCCAGAATGGTAAAATCCTGTGGCCAAAGGGTGGTGCCAAAAAAGATAAACTGCTGCTCATTAAGATCAAACAAAATAGCCTGACGACCGTTATAAGAGATAAATGGCAGCAGGAAAAACAGCGCAACTAACAGGCTATTCATACTGGTGCGAACTCGCTGGAAGTAACCTTTCTGCTCTCGAATATGGATTTTACTGTTGGCACTGGTACTCGTGATGATTTTGACCGGGATCCGTTGCTTTGTCGCAAACGTATCTGTGCTATCTACAGGGTTATTAGCATTATTATTTAGCATTCAACTTCTCTACTAGGCGCGTTCGTTGTTCATCCGCGCACTTTTTATTAACGGGTTCTTGCAAGAGATATAGCAAACATTAGGCCAATCTGCATTTTGGTTTAATCATTGATTTTAAAGGTAAAACTGATTTACCGATAAAGAGCGTGACGCGATATATCGCGAGTTGGTGATATATCGTGTCTCATTGGCTGCAAATGGATTTGTAAGGGGGGGGACGGCAGTTAAATTGGTCGAATAATAGCAAGTTTATTCATTCTCGAACGTAAGGTGCTCGGCGGAAGCCCTAGTATTGCTGCTGCGCCACTGGCCCCAGAGATCCGCCATTGGGTTTGCTTGAGTACATTCATAATGTGCTGTCTTTCAACGTGCTGCAGTGTTTGGTTAGTCGCTATTGCAGCCGATACTGACGCTGGCTCAAGTATGGTTGGCAGTGTAGCTAGCTCAAGTATGGTGCCGTTAGACAAGATCATCTCGCGTTCCAGTACATTTTGCAGCTCGCGTACGTTACCGGGCCAATCATGCAGCATCAATTTTTGCATGCCTTTTTGGCTAACGTGGCGGACTTTTTTACCGAGTTTACGGTTTAAATCCTCAATTAAATGGTTCACTAATTCAGGGATATCGCTTAAACGCTGCCTGAGAGGTGGTACAACAATTGGAAATACATTTAAACGATAATACAGATCCATACGAAACAAGCCTTGCTCTACTCGCTTCAATAAATCGTGGTGTGTTGCCGTGATTAGGCGGATATCAACCTTAATGGTTTGGCTACTGCCGACGCGTTCAAATTCTTGCTCTTGAATAACCCTTAGCAGTTTTGATTGCGCTTCTAGGCTAAGTTCTGCGATTTCATCTAAGAACAAGGTTCCCTGATGGGCGAGTTCAAAGCGGCCTTTTCGACGGCTGGTGGCGCCGGTATAGGCGCCTTTTTCGTGACCAAATAGCTCGCTTTCTAACAGTGCAGTTGAAAAAGCGGCGCAGTTAACACTGATAAGTGGTTTGTCGGCGCGGTTACTTAAGCGGTGCAAGTTACGCGCTACCAACTCTTTACCTGTGCCATTTTCTCCGCTAATCAATACCGTACTTTCAGTATTAGAGACTAACTTAATCTGTTGAATAAGTTCATTAATTGGCTGGCTGCTACCAGAGATCTCGACATCACCAGTACGATCGGCAAGCTCTAACTGTAGATATTGATTCTCGAAAGATAGCTTTTCAGACAGGGCTTGTACTTGCTCTAAAGCTTGACGTAAAGAGCGTTCAGTTTGCTTTTGAATGCTAATGTCACGAAATATCGCGACTACGCCAATCAGCTTTCCGTCCTTGTATACCGGGGTTGAGCTGTAGTGCACCGGAAAGCTGCTGCCATCTTTACGCCAAAATACCTCGTGAGATATTTCACGAGCGGTTCCATCAATGAGAGTGTTATAAATTGGGCAATCATCTTTGTGATAATGGCTACCATCGCTGTGGCTATGGTGATGACAATCATGGATATTTCTACCCAACAATTCATGCGACTTCCAGCCGGTCATTTGCTCAGCAGCAGGATTAATAAATACTGCGTTACCGTCTAAATCAAAACCATAAATACCTTCACTGACCGCGTTTAGGATCAGTTGATTTTCTGGAAGAAAGTCGTCGTGATTATTGTTGTCTTGGAGATTGATGGCAGACATATAGGGCTTAACGAGTCAATATTAGATAAATGGAGTATATCAGAAATAAAACAGGTCACGATATCGCGTGACCTGTTTTTAAGGGAAAGGGGAATTCTGGTTTAGCCTTTGGCTTTTTGGAGTCCTTGCAGTACCGACTCCATGGTGAGCTGAGTGGGCAATATCACGCCGTTAGGTGCGCCAGGGCCATAGACTTTATTATACGGCGTGCCGCCACGTCCTTGTGTTTGCATGTAGTTCTCGACCACAACATTGGGCTCGGTCCAGTCACCCTGCATAAGAATAATCTTATTGTCAGATAAGGCATTCACGATTTTCTCTCTATGGGTAACGCCTATTTTATTGGCGTAGCAGATATTGCACCAGTCGGCAGTGATATCCACAAACACGGTATAACCATCGTCGACAAGTGGTTGAATTTGCGCAGGGGTTAGGGTCTGCCAGTTGAGCTTCTTATAAGCGTCATAGTCTTCGCCATAATTGAGGAAGCCAAACACAGCCCCAACGCACATCGCCATAAATCCCATCACCACTATCACGCCGTTAGGAATGACTCGGCCCTTAATTTTTAGTGTAATGAGCGATGCGATAACGATACAAATTAGCGTGAAAAAAATCAGAATAGAAACAGAGATGCTGGTCATTAATACTCCGTGAAATTAGCTTAATAACGGTTCGACTGACATGAGCCGGATCGTGTTTAAAAGAGATAAAGTAAGACATATTGCATGAGTTTGATGAAAATTACCTGAGTAAGACAGATATTTATTGGCATAACCTTAGTCAAGCACAAGCGGCTTTGTTGCTGTTGATGCTGTATATTGTGGCGATTAAAGCCCTTACTCAACGATGACGAGTACTTTTGATGAGTACTTTTATGAGTAATAAATAAGATAAATGATAAAAATAATAGAGGAAAAAGATGACTGTTAGCACTTGGCTAGGCTTATTAGCAATTTGCTGTTTGGGCGCAATGTCACCGGGGCCGAGCTTAGCGATGGTGGTTAGGCATACCTTAGGCGGCGGCAGAGACAAAGGTATTGTCTGCGCTTGGGCACATTCTATCGGCATCGGTGTCTATGCGTTAGTGACCTTATTAGGTTTAGCAGTCGTACTTAAACAAGCGCCTATGGTGTTTAATGGCATTGCAATTCTTGGCGCGCTTTATTTAGCGTATATGGGCGTTCAGGCACTGCGCTCAAAAGGTGGTATGTCAGAAAAGCTTGCAGCCGGTCAGTCGACAGATGCCCTCACCGCGGCGCGAGATGGACTGGCTATTTCGCTATTTAACCCTAAAATTATGCTGTTTTTTTTAGCGTTATTTAGTCAGTTTGTGATGGTGGCTGATAGCATGACGGGCAAAGCGCTCATCGTATTAACGCCGTTGGTCGTCGATGGTTTGTGGTATACCTTTATCGCATTGTTGTTGTCTCACTCGGCAGTGCTACCTAAGTTAAGAGAAAAAGCTGCGTTGATTGATAAGCTGTCTGGTGTCGTGCTTATTTTATTGGCGGTACGTGTGCTGGTGACGATATAAACAGCTCCGGCATAAATACAAAAACGCCATCAAATTGATGGCGTTTTTTGGTTTAGCGTTTCATACACTAGTCACTAATTCTCATTAGCATAGCTTAAGAGTTAAATACCTGTACGGCATCATCTTTAGCTGGTTCAGGCTCACGCGATTGCACTGGGTTCTTGATATGGTCTTCAAGATTGTCCTTTAGCATGGCCTTGTATTCATCTGTAAACCATTCAAGAGCATTGTCTTTTTCTGCAGCAAGATCTGATGACTTTAATGAGGCTTCAAATGCGTTGAAGCGCGATGCAGCGAAACGCATAGCTGTGCCGACTTTACCGACATCTTGCTCTTTACCTGCAAGTTCGTTTGCCAATGCAATGAATTGATCGGCTAGTTCAAAAATTGTGGTTTCTTTTTTAGCTTCTGACATCTTGCTTTTGCTCTTGTTTACTTAGGATAGGACTCGATTCTAACTTAAATTAGCCGTTAATAAATCATTGTTATTAACTATTGGGATCTGAATCGGTAATAACGCTGCCGTTGCGGGAGTCATAATAGATAGACATGGTTTGATCTGGAAGGTAGAAAAAACGGCATTGGTCAGGGTTAATGTAAGTTGCCAAATACTCAGCATCTGCAGTATTTGTATTACTCGAAACTACTGGCGCATCTTGTAATACAGTGCGCCATACCGACATGCAGTCTGCAACGTTATTGAGCCTTGAGCTTGACTCAAATGGCGGATAGTTCTGCGCCGGAAAGCCCCACTGGTTGATATCGAGCTGGCCATTACTGCCATCACCAAAGACTTGCAGATTATCTACTGGCCCAGTCGCTCCTTTTGATACCCACTTGACATTGGCTAGGCTAATGCCCCCTTTAAAGGAGCCTCCAGTGGCTTTTACAGTAGCAATTTCAGCATCTTGCTTTAGATTAATAAATTTAGGCACGGCGATAACAGCTAAGATCGCTAAAACGATGATAACGACAACCATCTCAATGAGAGTAAAGCCAGAAGGTGTTGTGCTTCTAATCATGAACTAATCCGTTATTCCAATTCTGAGTGTTGCTTTATCCTAAGCTAGCATTATTTATACTAGCTGCTGGGATCAGAGTCCACCAACACGCTGCCATTATTCGAATCGTAAGTAATCGATAAATGGGCGTTATCTGTGTAGTGATAGACACAAACACCTGCAACGGAACGGTCATAAGTTGCCTTGTAGTCCGTTTCATCGGCGCTGCCAGACTTAGAAATGGTAGGCTCACCGTTTTGAAATAGCACTTGCCATACTGATATACAGTCTTCTACGTTATCTAACTGAGGCGAGGCTTCATCGGCGGTGTAATAATGCTGCGCAGGCCAGCCGTTAGCATTAAAGTCGACGTGGTTATCATCAGAGTCACCAAATACTGGCAGGTTTTCAGCGGGGCCGTCACCGACTTTCACCGCCCATACGGCTCTAGCTAAATCGACGCCAGACTTAAAGGCGCCGCCCGTTGCTTTAACCTGAGCGACCTGCGCATCTTCTGACAGGCTTAAAAATTTAGGTGCGGCAACAACGGCCAGAATGCCCAAAATAATAATAACCACAACCAGTTCGATCAGCGTGAAGCCAGAATGTTGTTTAGAAGAGTGGGCTGGATAGTACATCGTTTGCCGTCCAAGAGTATAAAGAGTGGCTATATTACCACTGACACTTTTTAATAACATTGTTAATACTCATTTTAATGCTGATGGGTAGGCGTTAGTCATTATCGGGATTAATAGAGGCTAAGAGGCGAAATTGTTGAGTTTTGCGGTGTAACTAGCAAGGTTTGTGGTCGATGATGCTGTCACTAAGGCGCTAATATTGGCATTTTTAAAGGTGGTGATTGCAAGCCTTGTGCTGACCTTTTAAGCTTAGGCAAATTTTACATCAAGGTTTAGTCATGGCGCAGCATTCTAGCTGGTCCTCTTTTATCAAAGAGCAGCAACAGCAAAGCTACTTTCAAACTTTACAAGACTTCGTCAGTGCAGAGCGCGCTGCGGGCAAGGTCATTTACCCGCCAGAGAATGAAGTGCTAGCTGCATTTGATTCGACGCCACTGGGTAAGGTGCGCGTGGTGCTGATAGGCCAAGATCCTTATCATGGCCCCGGGCAGGCTCATGGTTTGTGCTTCTCGGTTAAACATGGAGTTAAGACGCCGCCGTCACTGGTGAATATGTACAAGGAGCTGGCAACAGATATTGATGGTTTTACTATTCCAGAACATGGCAACTTGAGTCACTGGGCTGAGCAGGGAATATTGATGCTCAACACGGTGTTAACCGTCGAGCAGGGCAAGGCACACTCTCACGCTAAAGCGGGTTGGGAAACCTTCACTGCCAATGTGCTTGAGTTACTGGATCAGCAAGCTCAGCCGATAATCTTCGTGCTTTGGGGCGCCCACGCGATTAAAAAGGGCAAAGCTATTAACGCACCACAGCATCAGATAATCTCAGGGCCACACCCATCGCCGTTATCGGCTTATCGCGGTTATTTTGGCTGTAAGCACTTTTCAAAAATCAATGAGCTATTACAAGCAAGAGGCGAAGCGCCAATAGACTGGCAGGTTTAACCATCATCTATATAAGATAAAAAAGAGCCCTTGAGCTCTTTTTTATGGTCCGTTTTTTACGACAACAGTGAAGCGCTTCTTAACCCACCAATAAGTAGCCCCCAAATCCAAGGCAACCCAGACAAATACTGAGGTTGATAGCTTCGGGCCAGCGAACGACTTTTTCGAGTAAAACCAGAATCGACAGCGCTAAAATCCAACCAATATGCATCACGCCAACAACTAACAATAGCGCCATTAGTAGCCAGCAGCAGCCCACGCAATAAAAACCGTGTTTGAGCCCCATCTTGATGGCACCTAACCTGCCTTCTTGCCACTGGGTCATAAGAAAATTAAGCGGTGAGCGGCAGTGGTTTAAGCACTGCTGTTTCAAGGGCGAGATCTGATAGATGCCAATAACAATCAATAAAATACCGCTGAAAATAGAGTTGCCGCTCTGCATCATAGAGGTCATTAGCGCCAGTTCATGTAGTTGCCACTGAACAAGGGTGATGCCAAGGCTGTACAAACTCCATATTAGTAGGTAACCGAGAATAAATAGATTAGAAGAGACAAACTCTGCATTTCTTTGCTTACGAGTACGGCTGATTTTGGCAAACAACATAATCATCGGAGTGGCTGAAGGCATCATCATGCCTACCATCATTACGGCCCACATGATAAACACCATGGTTAGTTCATAAATATGCCAGTGCGGTGACATCACCATGGTCATATCAAACAGCATGTAATACCAACTGAAGCCTGTAAGCAGGATAATGCTAGCCCAAGTGACTGGAGAGTGGAGGTGATGAGTTATTTGCGAGATATTGACCATTTACCAACCTCTCTATTAGATAAATATTCCCGCAGTAACGCGATTTATCCATTAGGCCATTGTACATTGGCTTTAGCGGCAAATTTACCCGCATGGTTAAAGCTAAGCGCATCATGTTCGATCCACATACTTTCAGTGGTCCCAATTCGGCCATCGTTCCAGATAAATCCTCCGTCAGGAAAGGTGATATGCACGTGTTGCTCCTCGCCAGTGACAGGGTTCATCAATGGTTTCTGCTTAACCTGCATAACCCCGTTAACATCGAAAGAAGCATTGTCTTCACTGGTATCCATATTGATATCGACCATGACTGGGCCAACAAGCGTGGTAAAGGTCGTAGCCAAGGCTTCTAGCGGCATACCACCGGCAGCACCCGTAAATATGCTGGCTAACGCTGAGGTTTGTTCATCAGTTGCACTCGAGTCAATAAATAAGATGCAAGTACCGTTGCCCTCATGGATAGCGGCGGGCCACTTTATGGCGAGAACAAGCTTTAACCCGTCGAGATTAACGTCATTGTAATGCCCCTGATTGACCTTAAACCCGAGTAACGCCTCGCAGGAACCAAAGTCGGGAAAACCATCAAACTGACAGCCGCAACCGTGATTACAGTTACAGGTTTCAATCTGGTGCATGTTTAGCGACCAGTTATTTTCAGCACTCATAATCGCTGTCCAAATAATAAAAGGTGCTGTTAAGTATAGTCCTACCTCATCACTGAAATAGGCAGTGAAAAGGTAAAGTGGCGTGGAATATATTTAGGGGGTAAGTGGTGATTTTAAGCTGTTGTTTTCACAGCCGCGATGAGTGAAACATATAGCCAAAAGCGTTAAACAGCCTGTTATCAGCAGCAATTAGTCTAAAGCGCGTATTGCTAAAATTGGTAGCTATGGCTAGGTGTGAAAATATATGGCAATGCTACGTCCCAGTGTTCACAGGGAAGGGCGTCGACCAACTGGCAATCATGGGCATAGCCTATGGGTAACGGCTTACCCTTAAGCTGCCAGTTAGCAAGAGTCCTATCATAGTAGCCGCCGCCCATGCCCATTCTGTTGCCTTGCAGATCGAAAGCGACAAGCGGGGTGATCACCACATCAAGCTGATGCGCCAGCAGCATCTGAGTAATATCAAGTTTTGGTTCCCAAATACCTAAGTGACTCTTTATTAGCTCGGAGTCTCGCTCATAGCGTAAAAAGATCAGGTTACCTTTGCTGAACGGGTGTAATCGAGGTAAATAAACCTTGATGCCTTGTTGCCAAAGCGCCTCGATTAACGGTTTAGTATCGAGCTCACCGTCATTGCTAAGATAAAGAGCCACACTGTTTGGCCTGTATTTTTCAAGCTGTGATATTGCCCTACTTGCCGCGGTTATAGAGTCATCTTTTTGCTGCTTTTCAGATAATGAACGGCGCGCCTCACGTACAAGCGAACGAATCGCCTTACGGGAAGCTTGTGTATCGACGTTGCTAGGGGATAGCTCTGATTTTGGCAGCATAAAAAGACTCCATTCAATGAGCGATGAAGTTTATCACAAAGAAAGTAAGGTACTAGGTAAAGCAGGATCTAGGTGTAAGCCAAGACGATATAAGCCAAGACGATACAAGCTGAGACGGTTCAAGCTGAGACGGTTCAAGCTGAGACGGTTAAAGCCAAGAAGGTATAGGCCAAGACGATACAAGCCATGACGGTTTAAAGCCGACAAAAGCGTTAGAGAAAAGCAGATATATTTTTGTAGGTTGGGCTTTAGCCCATCAATTTTAACCTCATGCGCAAGGTCTGTCGGCATAAATGCCGACCTACAAATAAGATTCTAGGAAAAGCACTGAGCAGTTCTGTTTCTGTTTTGGTTTTGTCTTGTTCTTTTGCTTTTCCTAGAAGGGCGAAGCCCGTCCTCGAAGCGAAGCGCCCTAGGATCTAGGACCAATAGAAGCCCCCGCACTCTCTTTATCAAGAGTCCGACGGGTCGGTATCACCAATGCGCAGAAACAAAAAAGCCACTCAGTCATCGACAAAGTGGCTCAATATTTTTAGGACCTAGGACCTAGGACCTAGGACCTAGGACCTAGAAATTAAATTGCTCCCCGCACTCTCTTTATCAAACGTCTTCATAAAGAGTCCGATAGGTCGGTATCACCAATGCGCAGAAACAAAAAAGCCACTCAGTCATCGACAAAGTGGCTTGATGTAAGAATTAAATTGCTCCCCGCACTCTCTTCATAGAGAGTCCGACAGGTCGGTATCACCAATGCGCAAATAAAAAAAACCACCGTTATTGCTAACGATGGCTTTTTCATAATTAAATTGCTCCCCAGAATACCGACCGCTGGTGTAGCCCTTGAACCGTAGGTTCAAGGCGGGTAAATGAATACCTCCTAAGGCTTCTCGGTACGAGCCGAGCTTGCACAATGTCAGTAAAACATTCACCCTGGGTTTGTAATTATCGGCACAGGGACATTACCAGCTAGCGAATATCCCAGGGAGCAAAACTTGTGTTCGTAAACCAGTCGGGTGACTAAAATGGGCTTACGATAAAACGGTTAACACCTGCTTGTTAAGCAAGCTCTATTATAACGACTTTTCGTCAGCTTTTGTAGTGCGCTCAACGAGTGCATCTTCAATGGTTGACTGTAGCAGACCGATTCTATTGTCCATCTGCTTGATATAATCTTGATTCTTTTGCTGTTCTTCTAACAGCTCATAACCGATATTTAATGCTGCCATAATGGCAATTTCTTCACGGCTAATATTGTTAGTACGTGCTTTAAGCGAGGTTAATTGTTTTTCGAGATTGATAGCCACATGCCTAAGCGCAGCTTCTTGTCCTTGTGGACAAGCAATAGAGTAGGTTCTACCCATAAGGGTAATTTCAATCGCCTTGCTACTCATCCCGAGAAGAATCCTTTAACCGTGTACTTGAGCGGACTATATCGGTCTCAATAGCAAAGTGCAACACGATCAACGCGCAAACTGCCCGAGTTTAGATTAATTGTTGTTTAGATCGCCATTGGCGTACAAACATAGAGCTAATCGCTAGATTCGATTTCACTTAATCGAAAACTTTACAGCATGGTAGACACTTAACATTAACGGCTTTGTCGCTAATAAGGATAACGTGGCTGAGTATGATTGCAGCATTTGTGGCTAACCCCACAAAGTTTTAGCGACTTTATGGTGGCGACTCTTGGTCGAGCCCATCACTTCTGCTAGCATGAACAATAGTAAATTTTGTGATTGGATAACACTTTATGGCTAGCCTCCCTACATTGCACATGGATAAATTACTTGCTGCACTTAACGCCGCTGAAATTGGTCAGCACCCAGTCGAAGTTCATGGTGCACTCGTCGGACTCATTTGTGGTGGTGTTGAGCAAAATGCATCGGGCTGGACTCAGCCTTTACTTGAGCTGATGAACGACGGTCAAGCGCTACCCAAAGAGCTGCAAGTCATGATTGAAGACTTGTATCAAGATGCGGTTACCCGCCTATCAGATACCGACTTTGGCTTTAGCCCAATGCTTCCAGAAGAGGAAGAGTCGCTGTCAAAGCGTGTCGAAGCCCTATCTTTATGGGTGCAAAGTTTCTTAACCGGTATTGCGATTATCCAACCAAAACTGAATCAGGCACCGCTTGATGTGCGTGAAGTCATCCAAGACCTGTCTGAAATAGCCCAAGTCGAGTTTGATGTTGGTGAAGACGAAGAGTCAGAAGCTGCATTCATCGAGCTAATGGAGTTCACTCGTATGGCAGCCTTAATGTGCTACGCCGAGTTTGGCCCTGCGGTTGATGACGACGAGCCAATCGATGTCGGTGTTCTTCACTAACTCACACTAGACCGTATACCGCCATCGCACTGAGTTGCATGGCGGTTTTTGTATCGGCAACATCACCTATTTATTGTTATTGGGTTAATACATTCCATGACGGCTCCTAACAAAGACTCAACGACAGTCAACGCTCTGCAAGACTCGCAAGATGCGCACGCAGTGCAAACCGACATTCATCATGTTGATATCGCAATTGTCGGCGGCGCAATGGCTGGGGCAACACTCGCCTTAGGGCTCGACGCCCTGTCTAAACAGCTCAATAGCGGCGCAGATGCTCTCAAGCGACCGCTTAATGCTCCAATCAAAATAGCCTTGATTGAAGCGCACAAACCCAGTAGCGAACACCCAGGCTTTGATGCGCGCTCAATAGCCATCTCTCATGGCTCGATATTCCAGTTAAAGCAGCTAGGGCTGTGGCAACAACTCGACTCATTAGCTACGCCAATTAAAAACATTCATGTGTCCGAACGCGGTAATTTTGGCATGACCGAGCTAAATAGTGAGTCACTGCATCTGCCATATCTAGGTCAAGTGGTTGAGCTTGAAGCCGTGGGTAATAAACTCTTTAGCCTGCTTGAAAAGAGCCATGTGGCGCTATATTGCCCCGCTAAACTGCAACGTGTCGATGCACAAACTGACGCGCAGCTCCTGACGCTTGAAGACGGTCAGCAGATCTCAACTAAGCTATTAATTGCTGCCGACGGGCTTAACTCAAAAGTGCGCCAAGCCTTTAAGCTGCCATTAGAGCAAGTCGATTTTGGTCAACGCGCCATTATTACCAATATTCATACCGAGCAAGCGCATCAAGGTTGGGCTTATGAGCGCTTTACCCAAAATGGGCCATTAGCCTTACTGCCCATGGCCGATAGTAAAAGTGAGTCACGCTTATCTATGGTGTGGGCAATGCCAGAGGATGACGCCGAGCAGCTATTAACGGCGCCAAAAACCGAGTTTATTGAGCAACTGCAGCAAGCCTTTGGCTATCGTGCGGGGCGCTTTATCGATATTGGTGAGCGTTTTAGTTATCCGTTAATGCTGTCGTATATGCCAAGGCCGATTTACCATCGCACGATATTTTTAGGCAATGCGGCGCAAACCCTGCACCCGATAGCGGGCCAAGGCTTTAACTTAGGTCTGCGTGATGTGGTATGCCTAATTGATGTGCTCAAGCAAGTGCTGACTAACACGGCTGGCACAGCTGTCGATATCGGCAGCACGACTGTAACCCACGGCTACCTTGAGCGCCGCACAGCCGACAGACAAAGCACAATGAACAACATTGAGTTCTTAGTGCGTGGATTTTCCAATGATCACTGGCCATTGGTGATAGGCCGCAACTTAGGGCTGCGATTATTGTCATGGTTTCCGCCACTTAAAACACCCGTGGCGCAAAAAGCAATGGGCTGGATTAACCGCTAACGCATTGTTAATGGATCATATAACCGAACGTTTAATGAGTAAGGGTAAAAGATGTTAAGCACACAAACTTATGATGTTGCTATCGTTGGTGGGGGCATGGTTGGCCTTGCTACGGCCATAGGCTTGGCGATGGAAGGCATTAAAGTCGTGGTGATTGATGCGGGCCAAACCCATGCGGTATCAGGCGCGCCTAAGCTTAGAGTTAGCGCTATTAATAAAGCCAGCCAACAGCTTATAACTAATTTAGGTGCTTGGCCTTACTTGGCTGCAGCAAGAGTGAGTCCTTACCAAAAGATGCAAGTGTGGGACAAAGACAGCCTAGGTAAAATTGATTTTGACGCGCATTCTCTAAGCGAAACTCATCTTGGCTCGATCATCGAGAACGACGCCATCGCCTTTGCACTGGCTGAGCGTGCATCAGAATTTAGTGAGTTAACCTATATTGAAAACCAGCGTTTAGAGCGTATCGCCTTTGGCGAGCGCGAAGCCTGGTTAACCTTAGATAATGGCGACAGCTTAAGTGCCGCGCTCGTTATTGCTGCCGACGGCGCTAACTCATGGGTGCGCGAGCAGTGCAAGATCCCCATGACCTTCTGGGACTACAACCACCACGCGATAGTGGCCACGATTCGCACCGAGCTGCCCCATGGTGATACAGCAAGGCAGGTGTTCGACAAACAAGGCCCATTAGCCTTTCTGCCTTTATATGAAAAAGATTTGTGCTCAATTGTCTGGTCAGTATCGCCAGAGAAAGCAGACGAGTTACTTGCATTAGATAAGGTGAGCTTTGAGCGCGCATTAACCGCCGCCTTTGATGGCCGTTTAGGCATGTGCAGTCTTGAGAGTGAGCGCCAATCCTTCCCACTGCGTATGCGTTACGCACGTCACTTTGCACGGCCGCGCTTAGTGTTAGCGGGCGACGCTGCACACACTATTCATCCGCTTGCAGGCCAAGGGGTAAACTTAGGTTTTCTAGACGCCGCCAGCATAGTCGAGGTGGTGAGCGAGCTTAAACAGCAAGGTAAAGACATTGGCGATTACCGTCATCTACGTGATTTAGAGCGTTGGCGTAAAGCCGAGGCACTAGAGATGATAGCGGCAATGGAAGGTTTTAAAAGGTTGTTCCAAGGCAGCAACCCGATAAAAAAAGCCATTCGTGATCTTGGCCTAAATATCGTTGATAATTTTGCGCCATTGAAAACACTGTTTATTCAACAGGCGTTAGGCAGCAAGAACAACTTGCCGGCACTGTGTAAGCGCAAACAAAATTAACAATTCGGACTCATTAGTTCGGTCTAGATAAGCCTTTAATTTCATTGGCTTGCCTCGCCTTTGTTGTTGCGGGCTATTTTTGTGTGAAGATTTCACAAATTTATAATGAGAAAAACTAATGACAAAACTGTTCGGATTAGAAAATTCTTTTGTATACAAAGTCGAGTCTCAAGGTATAATTTCGCCGCATTTTAATACGACGACATTAATCTGATGCCAGTAGATTGCTCGAGTACCCTACATAGTACTCTCTATAAAGAGCCGGTATCAGCAGCAGACTAAAAGACCCCAAAAAGGGATAAAAATGGCTAACAAAACTGTACTTTTTAACAAGCATCTAGAATCGAACGGCAAAATGGTAGATTTCCATGGTTGGGACATGCCACTTAACTACGGTTCACAAATTGAAGAGCATCACGCGGTTCGTCAAGACGCGGGTATGTTCGACGTTTCTCACATGACCGTAGTCGATGTGATTGGTGATGATGCTTGTGCCTTCTTACGTAAATTGCTAGCCAACGACGTCGCTAAGCTTAAAGTGCCAGGTAAGGCGCTATACGGCGGTATGCTTGACCATAACGGCGGCGTTATCGACGACCTTATCACTTATTATCTATCAGATACCGAGTACCGTATTGTTGTTAACTCAGCAACCCGCGAAAAAGACCTAGCATGGATTAACGAGCAAGTTAACGGTTTCAGCGTTGAAGTGACCGAGCGACCAGAGCTGGCGATGATCGCCGTTCAAGGCCCAAATGCTAAGGCAAAAGCCGCTACGGTATTTAACGATGCGCAAAACGCAGCAATCGAAGGCATGAAGCCATTCTTTGGTGTACAAGCTGACTCACTATTTATCGCAACCACGGGCTACACCGGCGAAACAGGCTACGAAGTTATCGTGCCTGAAAATGAAGCTGAAGCACTATGGCAGGCATTTTTAGACACAGGCATTAAGCCGTGTGGCCTAGGTGCGCGTGACACGCTTCGTTTAGAAGCGGGTATGAACCTTTACGGCCTAGATATGGACGAAAGCGTTAACCCACTAGCTGCTAACATGGGCTGGACTGTGGCATGGGAACCAGCGGAGCGTGACTTTAACGGTCGCAAAGCGCTAGAAAAGATTAAAACTGAAGGTACCGACAAGCTAGTGGGCCTTATCATGGACGCTAAAGGCGTTATCCGTCACGGCATGTCAGTATTCTTTACCGACAGCGACGGCGTTGAGCAGCAAGGTACCATTACCAGTGGCACATTCTCGCCAACCCTAGGTTACTCAATTGCCATGGCTCGCGTACCGCGCAGCATTGGTGACGTAGCTGAAGTTGAAATGCGTAAAAAGCGTGTACCGGTAAAAGTGATTGCACCGTCTTTCGTGCGCAATGGCAAGCAAGCCTTCTAATTTTCTGGCTTAATACTGGCTATTTAGTCCTACTTTGGCGTCGCCAGTGCTCATTGATGCTTATCAACTGCGCGCTGGCTCCTAGAATTAGCACTAAATCTCTGCGTATTTAGCTCAGAAAATGTTTTGTTTTGGCCTAGTTGATGCAGCTAGTTGATGGAGTTAGTTGATGCAGTTAGTTGAGGGATTGGGCCAATAGCGTAAAATTTGTGATTTCAGTTACAGTCTTCAACTAGAGTATTAACGTAAGTTTAGCTAAGGTTTACTTGGCAATAACGGTGACATAAAAGTTGTTGATTTGCGCAGTTGAACAAAATCAATGTCACAAACATTAAAAAGTAGATGAAATCGCAGCACTTATGATGTAAAAAAGGTGCAAAAATTGATATAAGCCTTATAGGCAAGTCAGTGTAACCTCTTATTAAATACAGAATTAGAACTATCGAATAAGGATTTAGACCAATGAGCAATATCCCAGCTGAACTTAAATATGCTTCTTCTCATGAGTGGGTTCGTAAAGAAGAAGACGGTAGCTACACAATCGGTATCAGTGAGCACGCTCAAGAGCTTTTGGGTGACATGGTGTTCGTTGAGCTTCCAGAAGTGGGCGACGACGTTAACGCTGGTGAAGACTGCGCAGTCGCGGAGTCTGTAAAAGCCGCGTCAGACATCTACGCACCATTGTCAGGTGAAGTTATCGCAGTTAACGAAGCACTAGAAGATTCTCCAGAGCTGGTAAACAGCGATGCATTCGGTGATGGTTGGTTCTTCCGCGTCATGCCAACCGACCTTGCTGAACTAGACAATTTGCTTGATGCCGAAGGTTATCAAGCAGTTATCGACGACGAATAAGCGTCGATGATAAACAAAGCCCCAACTCATCGCTGAGTGGGGCTTTGTTCGTTATATGGCTAGCAATTGCTTGCATGCCAAAGATAAATCGAATTCTAAACTAAAGAGACCGGTAGCACCGCCCCCTACAGGCAGGATACTGGCAAATAGGAACTAGGTTACTCATGACCACTGAAACCCTTACGCAGTTAGAGCAGCACGAATTATTTCTACGTCGTCACATTGGCCCAGGTGCTGATCAGCAGCAAGAGATGCTTAACTTTGTTGGTGCTGAATCACTAGAAGATTTGACCGCACAAATCGTTCCCGGTGCAATTTTACTAAACCGTGATTTGGCGGTAGGCGACTCATGTGGCGAAGCTGAAGGCCTAGCGTATATCCGCAAAATTGCCGACAAGAACAAGGTCTTCAAGAGCTACATAGGTATGGGCTACCACGGTACTGAAGTACCGAGTGTTATTCAGCGCAACGTGCTTGAAAATCCAGGTTGGTACACAGCGTACACGCCATACCAGCCAGAGATTGCTCAAGGCCGCCTTGAAGCGATTCTAAACTTCCAGCAAGTGTCTATGGACTTAACCGGTCTTGATCTTGCCTCTTCATCACTACTCGATGAAGCCACTGCTGCCGCCGAGGCAATGGCGCTATCTAAGCGTGTATCTAAAGCTAAAAAAGCTAACATCTACTTTGTGGCAGACGATGTATTCCCACAAACTATCGACGTGGTTAAAACGCGCGCAGAGTGCTTTGGTTTTGAGGTTGTCGTTGGTCCAGCTGCGGACGCGGTTAACTACGAGCTATTTGGTGCCCTGTTTCAGTACACCAACCGTGTAGGTCAAATTTGCGATCACACTGAACTGTTTGCCAAGCTGCATGAGAAAAAGGCACTTGTGTCTGTTGCAGCCGACATCATGTCGCTAGTGATCCTTAAGTCGCCAGGCTCTATGGGCGCTGACGTGGTATTGGGTAACTCACAGCGTTTTGGTGTACCAATGGGCTTTGGTGGTCCACACGCTGCATTCTTCGTGACGCGTGACGAGTACAAGCGTTCACTACCGGGTCGTATTATCGGTGCATCACAAGATACCCGTGGTAACCGTGCACTGCGTATGGCTATGCAGACGCGTGAGCAACATATCCGCCGTGAAAAAGCTAACTCAAACATCTGTACCGCGCAGGTACTGCTTGCCAACATGGCATCGTTCTACGCGGTATTTCATGGCCCACAAGGTCTTAAGACCATTGCTGAGCGCATTCACCGTCTAACCGATATCGTGGCTGCTGCACTAACAGCAAAAGGCGTTGAGCTAGTGAACAACACCTGGTTCGACACCCTATCAATTAAAGGCTTAGACGTTGCAGCTGTACAAGCGCGCGCAGTCGCCGCAGGCCTAAACCTACGCATCGACAGCGATGGTATTGTGGGTTTAAGTTTGTCTGAAACCACCACTCGCAGCGACGCTGCCGAGCTAATCGCGGTTATCTTAGGTGATGATCACGGCCAAGATGTTGCAGCTCTTGATGCAGCGATTATTGCTAACGGCAGCAGCTCAATTCCAAGCGAACTTGTGCGCACCGATGCCATCTTGACGCACCCAACGTTCAATCGCTACCAGAGCGAAACCGAGATGATGCGTTACATCAAGCGTCTCGAGAACAAAGATTTGGCGCTAAACCACTCAATGATCTCATTAGGCTCATGCACCATGAAGCTTAACGCGGCAACTGAGATGGCACCTATTACATGGCCAGAGTTTGGCAATATGCACCCATTCTGCCCACAAGATCAGGCGCAAGGTTACGCGCAGTTGCTTGAAGAGCTATCTGCATGGTTAGTGGATATCACAGGTTACGACGCGGTATCGCTACAACCTAACTCAGGCGCACAGGGCGAATACGCGGGTCTGCTAGCGATTAAGCAGTACCATGAGTCACGTGGCGACGCGCACAGAAATATCTGTCTTATCCCACAATCAGCTCACGGTACTAACCCTGCTTCAGCGCAGCTTGCAGGCATGAAAATCGTGGTAACCGCCTGTGATAAAGCCGGTAACATCGACATGGCAGACCTAAAGGCAAAAGCGGCAGAAGTGGCTGATAACCTGTCTTGTATCATGGTCACTTACCCATCGACTCACGGTGTGTATGAAGAAACCATCGGTGAAATCTGTGAAGTTATTCATCAGCACGGCGGTCAGGTTTACCTAGATGGCGCTAACATGAACGCACAGGTAGGCCTAACATCACCAGGCTTTATCGGCGCAGACGTATCGCACCTTAACCTACACAAAACCTTCGCTATTCCACATGGCGGCGGTGGACCAGGTATGGGCCCAATAGGTGTTAAAAAGCACCTTGCGCCATTCCTATCGGGTCACGCGGTAGTTAAGCATGGTCTAGAATCTGACAACAACGGCGCAGTATCTGCTGCACCATTTGGTAGTGCAGGCATCTTGCCTATCACTTGGATGTACATCAAGTTACTGGGCAAGAAAGGTCTACGTCAGTCAACGCAAGTGGCACTGCTTAACGCTAACTACATGATGAAGAAGCTGTCTGAGCATTACCCTGTGCTATACACAGGCCGCAACGACCGTGTAGCGCACGAGTGCATCATCGACTTACGTCCGCTTAAAGAAGCATCTGGCGTAACTGAGATGGATATTGCCAAACGCTTAAACGACTACGGTTTCCACGCGCCAACCATGAGCTTCCCAGTTGCGGGTACCTTGATGATTGAGCCAACAGAGTCAGAGTCTAAGGTTGAGCTAGACAGATTCATCGAGGCAATGGTGTCTATTCGCGGCGAAATCGCCAAGGTAGAAGCAGGCGAGTGGCCAGTGGACAACAACCCACTGCACAACGCGCCGCACACCCTAGCTGACATCATGGATAGCGCGTTCGATGAGCGTCCATACACGCGTGAACAAGCCGTGTTCCCAACGGCAGCGGTGAAGGCGAACAAGTTCTGGCCAACGGTTAACCGTATTGATGATGTGTTTGGCGATCGCAACCTAATGTGTTCATGCGCCCCAATCTCTGACTACGAATAATTGCTGCTTGGGCTTGATAATACTGCCTCAGTTTGACGTTTTCGCTGCTCATTGACTGGAGTCAACTCCGCGGCGAAAACGACAAACTTCATTGTCTTATCTGCGCCAGCGACGCAATTACGGAAACTGTGAGTTTGGTGGTTTCCGGTAGTTATAGAATTGAAAAAGCGACCTTTTGGTCGCTTTTTTTGTTGGCTGGGGTTTAGAACAGTTGATGGTTGCATCGAGTAGAAATAGCTAGCAAAATCTAGCTTATAAACAGAGTCAGACCTAATGACGACAGACGAAATGACAAAGGCTGAAGTGGCTATGCAAGAGAAACTCCCTATTACGATTAGCGCCGATAATGGCTTTTCTAGTTCGCTGAAACCGTTATTGATTGAGCTGGAAATGTGGCTCAACTTTCAAGCCTTAAAAGCCGATTGGTATGGCGATGAAGCCTGTATCTTAGCTTTCGATTTTACCTTGGTTAGGAGCTTGGAAGATAAAGGGCTGGATGTTAGTGAAAAGAGTGGGAGCGCTGCGGCGGGAAAAGAGTGGGTCTTGGGGGATGGTTATGCTTATTGCTATGACTACGCGAGCTTAAAGACCACAGCTTTTATTGCGGTTGCAGACTTGCTTACGCCTATAAAGGGCGGTGTGGGCATAGAGCAGGCGATAAAGGGGCGGTTGGTGAGTGTGGTTAATGCGGTTGCCAGTTCTGCGGGAAGAGGGCGTAGGTTGTTAGCTTTGGGTTAGAGTCGCTAGCTCATGTCTCTACTAACTAAGGCGACGGATGAAGTGCATGACTACAAGCTTTTCCCTTGCTCCACTTTCCGCTTTGCTGCTGCCTTTTGAACTCACACATAGCGTCCCAACGGCCGCTAACTCCACTGTATTGACGACGAAACTCTTTGGCCGAGGTTATCCAAGCATCAGGTGCAATACCGAGTTCATTTAGTAATTTAGGTTGTTTTGAATCTATGACGCCTGTTTTATCATGTCGAATCGCTCTGCCAGTCCAGTCAATAAGCTCTAAGTAATCACAAAAGTGAAACGGGATCCCCGATTGACTAGCAAGATGGGTTGAACCATCAAATTTAGCGAGTGGTTTAAATGGGTCATCTACAGCAAGTTCTGGTTCTTGATTGGTGGACTTGATGGGGGTAGTTGGCTTGCTGGCGTTGCTATTAAGCGAATTTAACTCGGTAATACGCTCTTGAATAGAGGTGAACTCAGAAGTTTGAAGTGTGTCTGCTATTCCTGCTCTAATAGGGTTTAAATCCACGTACATCATACATGCAAGTAATGCCTGTTCATCGAGCAGGGCTTGAGACTTAAACCTTCCTTCCCAGAATGCCCCCGTACACTCATCTTCACGATTTGCCCTACGTGCTACTTCCTCATTAAGGCAACGCATAAACCAGGATATACTCGATAAACGCTGGTGCCACTCAGCTAATAATCCATCAAGTAGTAAACGCTCACCCTCAATTAATGTCTCACCATTCATGTATTTGGTTGCTACAGGATGCCCTTTAGTGATTTTACACCATCGACTAATGACCTCTTTGTTACTCAATGATTTAGCTTTGTCAGTGTCGATTTTAAGGACTAAATGATAGTGATTATTCATGACAGCATAGGCACAAATATCGATACAGAAGATAGTTGAAAGCGCTTTGATTTTATCGACAATCCAGCCACGCCTATGTTCAAAGCTTTTACCTGTAAGCTTATCCTCGCCACAGAGAAATGCTCTTCTGACACAACGATTTATGATGTGATAGAAAGGAGTCGATTCAGGATCTATCAAAGTTCGTCGAGCAGAGGTCATAATCGCGATCCTACACTAGGCCAAGAGGAGGTACGACAAAGCCTAGTAGAGGATGTGCTAAAGCACAAAAGATATGGCTGTCCTGTCTTTTATAAACCAAGATATACTCGATAAACGCTGGTGCCACTCAGCTAATAATCCATCAAGTAGTAAACGCTCACCCTCAATTAATGTCTCACCATTCATGTATTTGGTTGCTACAGAATGCCCTTTAGTAATTTTACACCATCGACTAATGACCTCTTTGTTACTCAATGATTTAGCTTTGTCTGTGTCGATTTTAAGGACTAAATGATAGTGATTATTCATGACTGCATAGGCACAAATATCGATACAGAAGATAGTTGAAAGCGCTTTGATTTTATCGACAATCCAACCACGCCTATGTTCAAAGCTTTTACCTGTAAGCTTATCCTCGCCACAGAGAAATGCTCTTCTGACACAACGATTTATGATGTGATAGAAAGGAGTCGATTCTGGGTCTATCAAGGTTCGTCGAGCAGAGGTCATAATCGCGATTCTACACTAGGCCAAGAGGAGGTACTACAAAGCCTAGTAGAGGATGTGCTAAAGCACAAAAGATATGGCTGTCCTGCCTTTTTCGTATAGGCAATAAAGTCTTGTTCTGAAGTAAAGCAGGCTTGGCGGTTGTTGCCGCGTTGAATGATATGTTGAGGTATACCTATCGGGTTGGCTCTCGGTTTTCTAGACATGTGCAAGTTCCCTTTGCAATGTTCACTATGTTAATGAGTATAGATGAATAACTTTAGTTTACTCTGACCCCACTTTTCCGGCAATTGGAACCACAAATGCTATAGGAGCGAAATATTCTTAAGATAAACTGGAATCACCTTTCGCTGGTTGGCGGTTGCAACCTATGGCATTAGCTAGCAGAATCAGCTCTATAAAGTAAGAACTAGACCAGAAAAAGTGACGGTAAATACCGATGACCAAGATTGATATAGAGCAACAACTTCCGATTACGATTAGTGCCGATAGCGGCTTTTCTAGTTCGCTTAAGCCGTTGCTGGTTGAGCTTGAAATGTGGATTAACTTTCAAGCGCTGAAAGCAGATTGGTATGGCGATGAAGCCTGTATCTTAGCTTTCGATTTTACCTTGGTTAGGAGCTTGGAAGATAAGTCTCTGGACTCTAAGAATCAGAGCTGGATCGTGGAGGCGGGTTACGCCTATTGCTACGACAGCGAGAGCTTAAACACCACGGCTTTTATTGCGGTTGCGGACTTGCTTGAGGCTGGTGTTGGGATTGAGCTGGCGATAAAGGGGCGGTTGGTTGCTGTGGTTAATGCGGTTGCTAGGTCTGTGGCAAGAGGGCATAGGTTGTTGGCTTTGGGGTGAGTGGTTTTGGTGGTTATAGAGTTGAAAAAGCGACCTTTGGGGTCGCTTTTTTGTTGAGACAGGAAAGTTTACTCTGACCCCACTTATTGAGCAGGCGATAAAGGGTAGGTTGGTTGGGGTGGTTAACTCTATAGGTAAGCAGCATGGATTAGTGTTTTTGGGGTGAGTGTTTTGGTGGCATTGGAGGTGAAAAAAGCGAACTGAGTAGTTCGCTTTTTGCTGGATTTAGGAAAGTTTACTCTGACCCTGACGAATCCCCACAAAAAGATAAACAGAAATAATGAGATAGGCAAAAATATGAGGAACATTCATGGCATTTGGTG